>DATAFY010000197.1:0-3156 GCA_036257205.1 Steroidobacter sp.
CAAGCGCTCCCTACCGCATCTCGCAACCTGCGAGCCCAACCTTGTTTCTCCCAAATGCTGCGCACGCTTGCAATGTCCGCACCGGCGATGATTCTGCCGGCCCTGACAATCTGAAAATCGATGGCCCGCGATTGACCATGCAACGACAAACCCGGCGCGGCAAGGGGGGGCGCAGCGGGCGGTCGCCAGGCTATGAGAAACTGAATGAAGCGAGCCAGCGCTGCGTCGCTAGGAACGGCAGGATAATCCCCAGTCAACAGCTCCGCGCGCGCAGCTCGGTGCAGATGCAGCCCCGCACGCGCGACGCCAGCGTTCTCGTTCCAGCGCTGCAGCTGCATGTTCACTGTGCGCACCTGCGTATTTGCATAAAGCGTATAACCCGGATTGCGCTGCTCAAACGTTTCACGAACGCGCTCGATTTCCGCCGCAAGCGAGCTGTATTCCTCGCTGCGCATAAACGCCTCGACCTGGGCATCCGACCAACTCCAGCGTTCCGCGAGATTGTTGACGGCGCGCAGATAGGCGCGCAACGCAAGAAGCCGCCTGGGCGTCTGTCGGATCCGAAGCAGCACGTCCCTTGCCTGCGGCGTGAGCCGCTCGGCAGCGCGATCGAGGTATTCGTCCACGACGCCTGCGCTTGCGGCCTCAGCCCGACCGGCGGGCTCGGCCGCCGCGCAAAATAGGAGGCCAAGCACGCACGCACAAATCCACCGGCGCGCGCTGATGTTTTGGAAGCAGCCGACCAGCATTGTGGAGTTCTAGCAGGTGCCGCCGCCCGCCCGACCTAAAGGCTGAGGCCGTCAGAAGGTTCCTTTTCGATCACGATAGAGCCCTTGAGCACGAGCGCCGCAATCGCGCCGATGGCGGCCAGCTGCGGCGCAAGGAGCGTGCCGACGACGCCGACAGTCAGAGGGATGTCCACAAGGATCTTGCCCTCTTCGTTCTTTATGACGATCCGGCGCACATTGCCGGCATGCACGATGTCCTTGACCCTCGCAAGCAGCGAATCGCCGCTGAACTGAAACTCTTCGGAGCGCGGATTCTGGTCGGTCATTCTGATCTCCTTGCGCCGCCCGCACGCGGGTAGAGAGTTAGGCGGCATTGGGGGTGGGTGCGCGAGCTCAGACTCCGAGCTTTCCATGGGCGTAAGGCTCAACGCATTTATCTTCAGTCGGAAGGCCGGCTCGACTCTCAGCCGATCAACTCCTTCAGCTTCGCATGTCCGGTGCGCGACATCGGCAGCTTGGAGCCGTCGGACAGGATCGCAAGCCAACTGTCCTTGCCGTACAGATCGATGCGCGCGAGGCGTTCGATATTCAGGATGAACGAACGATGGATTCGCACGAAGCGCGTCGGGTCGAGCTGGGTCTCGAGATCGGCCATCGTCTGTTGCTTTCGCAAACGTTTGCCTCCGACCGAAAACGACAGGTAATCGTCTTGCGCCTCAATGAAGTCGATGCGTTCAAGCGGCAGCACATGCACGCGGCCGTCTTGCCGAATCAGAATCCGATCGAGCGTGCGCCCGGGCGGGCGCGCCGCCGCAGACAAGTCCTGCGCCGAGGGCCGCGGCGCTTTGCTGCGCACTCGCTCGGCCGCACGGTGCACCGCATCCGCCAACCGCGCAGGCTCCACGGGTTTCAGCAGATAGTCGACCGCATGCACTTCGAAGGCCCGCAGAGCGAACTCGTCGTAGGCCGTCGTGAACACGATGGCAGGCGCGCGATCCCCGAGCAGCTCCAGGACTTCGAAGCCCGACAGCTTCGGCATCTGTATGTCGAGGAACACGAGGTCGGGATTCAGCTCTTCGACGATCTTCACGGCCTCAAAGCCGTTCGCGGCCTGCCCTACGACTTCCACGCCCGGGATTTTCGCCAGATGCTCGGCCAGAATGGCTCGAGCGAGTGTTTCGTCGTCTACGATGAGAACACGCATGGAATTGCCTCCCTACCTGCGCTCAGGAATCCGCCGCAGCCCGCGACTGCGCCGCGGCGCTGTGCGACGCGGCAGTGGGGGCTGGCGCGGGCGCCGAGCCCGTAGCCGCGTCGGCCGGGCCTGAGCCCGCGGCCGGCAGCAGAATGGACACGGTGAATTGCGTCTCGCGCGCATCGACGTCCACGCTCGCGCGGTGACCGCAAAGCGTTTCGATGCGAGAACGGACGTTCGCGAGGCCCACGCCCGTACCTCGCGAGGAGGGTCGGTCCGGATCGCACGGATTGGCGACGATGATTTCCAGGAAGCCCCCGCGACGCCGGGCGGTCACGACTATTTCGCCGCCTTCGACCATGTGCGCCACGCCATGGTGAACCGCGTTCTCCACCAGCGGCTGCAACATGAGCGGCGGCACGGCAACATCACGCACATCCTCCGCGATGTCGAAGCGCGACCGCAGGCGCTCGCCAAAACGAACCTTCTCGATCGCAATGAACGTCTGGACCAGCGACGCCTCGTCGGCGAGCGGGATGGACTGCTCGCGGGCCAGCGTCAGACTTTTTCGGAAGAACTGCGCCATCAGGAAACACATCTGCCGCGCCGCGACGGCGTCATGACCGATCAGCGCCGCGACTGAATTGAGACTATTGAATAGAAAATGCGGATCGAGCTGCGCGCGCAAGGACTTGAGCTCGGCTTCCCGCGCGTACACCTGAAGCTCGAGCGCCCGGCGCTCTGCGTTGCGTGAGCGCTCAAAGGCGCTCGCCAGGTAATGCCCGAGCACCGCAAGGGAGATGCCGATGGCGCCGGCAAAAATGAGCAGTGGAAACGTGCCCATCGCCTCGTCCGGATAAGACATACCCTCGGGCAACAGCCACATCGCCCACGCATACGCCGCGGCCAGCCATGCGGCGAGCGAGACGACGCCCGCCGCCACCCACGTCAGTGCGAGCCGCACGAGCGGCGTGTCCCCGGGCGGCGTGGATTGGACCAGGTACCAGAAAGAGAGCGACTGCATCCCGAGCAGCAGCGCGAGAGGTACGGCGAATTCCAGCGACCACAACGCGGGGGCGCGTCCGCCGAACACGAACACGACGGTCAGCAGCAACCCGAAGACGATCCATACGCCGAGATAGACCAGTAATCGGCTGCGGCGTTTGAGGATGGGGTGCATGGAAGAATGACTGTGAGAGCGACTAGGGCGCCAAGCCCGCCGCCAGACCGTAT
>DATAFY010000238.1:0-6313 GCA_036257205.1 Steroidobacter sp.
GGAATAGCGTGAGGGAAGTGCACCCGGAAGTGTCGTTTGCGGAAATGAACGGCGGGCGTCCCATGATTCACGCCAAGAGATCATCTTCAGGCCGTAGAGAACGCGAAGAACTGATTGGAACGCTCTGGCCAGGTTTGGACTTGAATCTGGATGCTGGGCTGCCGCGCGGCGAGTTTGCGAGAGACGACTTTCTCGATGCCGTAGCGGCGCTGTGGTCGATTCGACGCTATGTGCACGGTCTGGCCGCGTGTCTGCCGAAGAGAACTGTCTACGACGGCTACGGTCTACCGATGCAGATCGTCGCGTAGATTGTCGTGCGTGCGATGGGGAAATCTGCCTAGTCCACGCGAATCCGTGGGTCTGTATTAAAGGCCCAGGCGGAGATGAGTTGCTTCGGGATGAATACTCGCGCGATCGAGACGGCTTGGGCCTGCGCGCACGGGACCAGGCCGAGCGCTCCGATCCGAGTTGAACGACAGGTCTCTTGCTGGTGCATCGCGCAAGAACACCCTTAATCGAGACGCATGGTCTCGAACCAGTTGCATGTTGCAGGAATACGGATGCTCCGCCGATAGAAACACGAAGATCGGGTGGGCACAGATGCGTAAGCCAATGCGTCATGTATAGGGCGAGCGCGGCTCGCTTTGGAACGAGCGGATCGAAAACGAATGCAACTCCCGTATGTGATCGAGCATCATCAGCGCGATCGCGCGCAGCAAACAAAAAGTCCTGAGCCTCAGGACGAGGAGGCGATTTAATTTCCGCAGCGGCGCGGGATCGGCGCCATGCACGCAAGTGCAATGGACTCTTGGCGGTTTGGCGATTCATACTCCACGCACTTTCGCCATCTTCGATATGGCCAGGAGATTAGTCAACGCGGTGGGATTCGACAGCGAGCGGCTTCGAAGATAGGACCGCGGCGCGCGTATTGTTCGAAGGGCGGGGCTACGAGATGGAGGGCAGCCCATGTTCAAGAAAGTGGCTTTTACGATGTATCCAATTACAGACGTACCCCGGGCCCGCAGGTTTTACGAGGAGACGCTCGGTCTCAAGCGAGGCTCGATGGGTAGTCAGGGCGATAAATACTGGATCGAATACGATCTGCCCGACGGCGGGTGTCTGGCGCTCACCAATTTCATTGAAGATAAGCCAAGCGGCGCGGGCGGCGGCACGATCGCGTTCGAGGTCGAGGATCTCGACCGCCTTGTCTCGGATCTCAAAGAGAAAGGCGTCGCGTTCAGCAGCGACATCATTGACACACCCGTTTGCCGCATGGCGATGTGCGTGGACTCGGAGGGCAATTCGCTTCTGTTGCACCAACTCAAGGCAAAGTCGAAATAAGCTACACGAAGGCGTTCTCTCTCGAACGGAACAACGCTCATGGATTCAGTGCTGGAATCTGAGCTACGCGCTTCTCGGGCGCGGTCGCTGTGCCCCTACGGCCGCCGTCGCTGAGTGCGTTCTAAGATGGACTCTTTACTTCTTTGGTTGCTTTATCTTCAACTTCTTGGATTTCGCCAACATGGCGGCAACGCTAGATCAGCAGCCGCTTTCGCAAACGCTTTCACGTCTGTGCCGCCGTGGGCGGTCAAGGCCGATGCGCCAGTTGTGACCCGCTCGCTGCAATGATCCTCGCGAGCCCCTTGATGTGTGATCCCGCCCAATACACGCGGCGGCACTCGTTGCAGCGCACAAAGCGTTGTGCGGTAGCCAGCACGGCCGACGGCGCCACGGCTGCGACGCTGCGCCGAGCGACGCGACGCATCTTGCCGTTGCATGCCATGCAGCGGGAGAACGCTCTGATTTTCCGGTTGAGATCCAGCACCCGCACGACCTCGCCGATTTGGTATTGCGGTCGCGTATTGCGAACGAAGTAAGCGTGCGTGAGCGCTTTGTGCTTCAGCAGCGCAACATCGCGCGTTAATAGAACTCTGTGTTCATCAACGGAGAGTCGGACCAGTGCGCGATCCTCGAGCTGAGCGTCATAGAGCGTATCGAAACCAAGCAGTCGAAGGTATTTTGCCAACGTGCCGAGATGCACGTCGGCAATGAATCTCGGAGTGCGCAGCGGCGCGGGCCGCAGCCGGACAAGGGGCGCGACGTCCAAGCGCTCGAACGTTGGATACACAGCCACCCGCTCTCCGCCGTGCAGACGGTGAGAGAAATTCACGGAGTCCCCATTCACAAGGATGAGATCGACTTCAGTATGCGGCACCCCGATGGCTTCGATGGCGTTCTTGACGGCCGGCGCCCCGCGGATTCGGTAACCGAGCGTTCGTTTTCGAGCGTGAGGAGGTAGAAAGTCGTTCAACTCTTCGTAGAAGCGAAACTCAGTCAGCGCGCTCTCACCGACCCGCGGAATCACGAAGGCGGCAGTCGCGTCTGCGGTTGTTCGGCGCAAGTGCAAGAACGCGATCCTTTGTGAGATGAGTGGACGTTGGAGGCAGGGCAAGGCGTCCAGCCGCTCCTGCCTGTTACAGGCGTTTCACTGCTCGTCAAGCTCGGCGATAGATGCGCGCAGCGTCGACCGGAGATGATTCTCACCGAACGCCTCCACGAGCAACTTGTATCCCTCTCTTGTTTACGGCGATCCGCCCGGCGCTTGCCCTGGCATCGTAAGCACGACAGTGTACAGGTCCCTTACTTGCTTGGGCGGCGTTGGCGCAAGCGCCGCGGCTGCGAGGAGCGGCCGGGTTGCGATATCTGGATATCACGCGATATTTTTCGAACAGGCAGAGTACGCCACAATGCTCAGCTGGGCGCGACCCGCCGAGGAGTGAAGGATGCGATGAGCAATCGAATTTTCACAGCGGCTGTCATCATCATTGGCGACGAGATCCTCTCCGGGCGCGCACAAGATACAAACCTGCGCGACATCGCATTGAGTCTCGAGCGCTGGGGAGTCCGTGTAGCGGAGGCGCGGGTCATTCCAGACGCCGAGGATGCGATAGTTGCGGCAGTCAATGAGCTACGCTTTCGGCACAATTACGTGCTGACGACGGGCGGCATCGGGCCGACGCACGACGACATCACGGCCGCGTCCATCGCGAAAGCATTCGGCGTCGAACTTGTCGAGCATCCGACCATCGCCGCCTTGATTCGCCAGCGCGAAGCGCCCCCCGAAATCATGGCCTCTCGCCTGCGGATGGCCATGACGCCCACGGGCGCGGGTCTTGTCGAGAACGCCACGGGCGGGCCGCCGGGGTTCTTTGTCGGGAACGTCTATGTGCTGGCCGGCATACCAAAGGTCATGCGTGCGATGCTGGCCTCTCTTGAAGGAAAACTCACCGGCGGCGCGGTGGTGCAATCCCGCACCGTTACAGCATACGTCGGCGAGAGCACGATCGCGGAGCCCTTACGAAAGCTGCAGGCAGCGCACCCGGACATTCAGATCGGCAGCTACCCCTTCCTGGACGCAGATCGTTTCGGAACGACATTGATCATGCGAGGCGTCGACAGCGATTTGTTGGACGAGCTACGCGCAAAAATCGAACAGATGCTTGTTGCCGTGGGCGTGCAGCCCGTGCGCGAATGAGGTCCTGTAGTCTGTTTCTTTTTCGCGACGATTCTTTGCGAGTTTTCCTACCTGAGTTCCTCGATCCGCCGATGTTTTACAGTGCATCGGCGGTTCGTTCAGCGCTGGGGCGACAAGTAAGTCTTTCCGCACCCTGCCTCTTGCCGCGTTGGCTGCATTACCCTGTGGAACATAGATGCGGCGCGCCGATTGCTCTTCTGTCGCGCCGGCGCGCGACATGTTTTCCGTCATTTCGAGGAGTAGTCGTCATGAGCATCATTCAGTGGATGCGCCCAGGAAAGGCGAGCCTGCTGCTCACTGCAATCGTAGTGGCCGCAGGTTGTGGATCCATGTCGAGCGAGGAAACGAGCGGCGAGTCCACAAGCGGCACCCGCACATCGTCGGCGAGCGGCTCTTACGAGCAGTGCGCTGGCATGACCGGGGCGCAACGCACCGAGTGCGAGAGGCGAGCGGCCCATGAAGCGGGCACTGGTCAGAGCCCTGGCCCGAGCGAGCCGTCTGATACGAGCGGCTCAGGAGCGCCGAACGAGACGGAGGAACAGACCCAATCGCCGCGCTGACGCACGATCCGCTGCGGTTCCTCGCGGCCGCGTGATCGCGGCCGCCCCGTCGGAAATCGGCGAAGGCGAGCTTTGTCGTGCGCGCGATAAGGCGCAAGAGCCGCCTTCAGCCGACTTCTAGGCCTCAGAGCGGACGAGCAAGGTGCGTCGACGTCGGCGGTTTCGCATGGCTCTGCCACATGGAAAGAACCTGCTCGGTCGCCTGTGCGCTGGTGTCCGAGTCAACAGCCGGTGCGATGACAGCCGATCCGGCTGTGCGCACGGTCGTCGCTGCGAATGCCGTCCCGAGCGTCAGGAGCACTCCCGCTGCAACTATCAAGTGCTTTTTCATTGCGATCTCCCGTGAACTAGGCAATAGCCACGAGGGGACGTTTCACATGCGACAGACCGTCGGCGAGCAACGGGCGCTTCACATGAGAGAGGCCATCAGCGACGGTGATCAGCGGGCGTTTTACATGTGAGAGGCCGTCTGCGCCGGCGACACTGGACAACAGAGCGCTGGTGACTGCCACGGATGCCACAAAGAAGGGACGCATCATCACGTTTTTCTCCCCATGAGCGACTTCGTTTCGGTCGTTTACATAGGCAAAGCTAACTGTGACGCGCGTCACAATCAACTCCTTATGTTGCATAGAGTAGAGGGGAAAGGAGGATCAAGAGTGAGGGGAAACCCGGATCCGGCGCATTCGATGAAATCGTAAGTAGATTCGCAGACTGGACGCTGCTTCTCAGAAATCGTTGGAACCGCGTGCAGAATGTAGGTGGAAGGGCCCTTAGGCGAGGTGGACTCCGTCTAAGTCGACTGGCCGGGAGGTCAGGAGCGGCATCCGCAGCCCACTAGTGAATGCAAACGACCATCGCGACCCCCGGGCATCCCGGCGGACATGCCGAGCGATATGGAACCGATGAAGCACCACACGTGATTTCCAAAACCGCAGCCCGCTACGGCCCGCTCACATTGACGCTGGGATCGTCATTGCGCGCTGCTGGCCCAGCCGAACGGCAGAGCCTGGTGGGCCAGATCATCGCCAACTACCGTCTCATCTCCGTGCTGGGTTGCGGCGGCGCGGGGACCGTGTATCTGGCCGAGCGGGCGGACCATCAGTTCTCGGCGAAGGCCGCGGTAAAGGTTCTCGATCGTGCGGCGATGCTTGATCTCGGTTTGCGCTTTCGAGCCGAGCGGCAGATTCTGGCGAGTCTCAACCATCCGAACATCGCAAGGCTGTTCGATGCAGGCGAAACACAGGATGGACAGCCGTATCTGGTCATGGAGTACGTCGAAGGCCAGACGCTCGAACATTATTGCGATGAAAGGCGGCTGGACCTGAGAGCGCGCTTGTCGTTGTTCATCGAGATCTGCGCGGCGCTTCAGTACGCACACCAGAACCTCATTATTCACCGCGACATCAAGCCGGCGAACATCCTGGTGACCGCCGGCGGCGCCCCGAAGCTTCTCGACTTCGGGATCGCGAAGCTGTTGCACACGGGCGATCTCGGCAGAACGGCCGAACTGACGCGCATGGGCGAACGGTTCCTTACGCCGGAGTACGCAAGCCCCGAGCAGATCATCGGCCGCGTGATCACCACCGCGAGCGACATCTATTCGCTGGGCGTGGTGCTCTATCGCCTGTTGAGCGGCTTGCATCCCTACGAGCTGCCCCAATCGGCGAACCAGCTTGAGATGGAGCGGGCGATCTGCGTTCTCGATGCGCCGCGTCCCAGCACCGCCGTTAACAGAGCCATGTACGCATCGGCGGCGGGGGAGCCGACTATGGCCGAGCTCGCAAGGATGCGCGGATTGACGCCCGAGCGACTGCGTCGCCGGCTTATGGGTGATCTCGACTCGATCGTGATGCGGGCGCTGCGCAAAGAACCTGAGCGCCGATACAGCTCCGTCGAACGGCTCGTTGCCGACATTCGGCATCACCTTGCGAATGAACCCGTGCAGGCTCGCCAGGGAAACTGGCTCTACTACACGCAGCGCTTCGTGCGCCGCCACACCATGGCCGTCGCGGCGGGCGCGGCCTTCCTGATGTTCCTCGTCGGCGTTGCGATCGTCATGTCGGTTCAAAGGCAGAACATAGCAACCGCCCTCGATCAGGCCATGCAGGATCGTGAACGCGCCGAGACGGTTTCGAAGTTCATGCTGGACGTCTTCAGCGCGGCGGATCCGTTCATCAACTTCGGCCGCGAGCCCACTGCCCGAACGCTGCTCGAT
>DATAFY010000248.1:0-3881 GCA_036257205.1 Steroidobacter sp.
GCTCGCCATCCTCCCAGTACAGCGCTTGGGCGTCCGCGTCGGGCCAGCGCGTCGGCTCCCGCTCGCGCTCCTCGGCGCGTCGCAGATCGCAGATTGCGCGCACGCCGAGCCTGAGCAAGGCCGCGTGATCGTTCACAGTGAAATAACTCAGGACGCCGGTTCGAAAGACCTTGCCCCAGCGAACCTGACCGCCGTCGTGCGTGCGATATCCGCCGACGTCGCGGAAATTGCAGCCGCCCTCGAACGCGAGCACGCGCCCGGCGCTCAACCTCGAAACTGATGCACTCATTCAAAACGCTCCGTTTCAGGCGAGCGATTTTGGCATAGCGCAGCGCTCATTCACCCGACATTTTCGGGGTGCCCGTCGGCGGCTCACGGGCCGGATCCTTCGCGTTCGGCGGCGAAGCTGTGAGTGCGCGGTCGGGCGGCAAAGGCGCAAAAATGCGCCAGGCTTGTCCCGGATGCGCCAGCGCCCAGAACGGCGCGAAAATGCCCCGCCACACAGCGGGGGTTTCGGGCGGCGGGCGCGGGTGAGCGCCTTTGACCTGCACCTCCTCGATGTTCCGCTGTGCAGTGGCGAGCGCCGCTTGAATCTGCTGTTCTGAAACGCCGTGAATGTCAGGTGCACGCAGGTCCAGAGGGCGAGGTGCGAGGCAGGAGACAGACGCCTGCAGCGCGGCGCGAGCAGGCGTCGCTTTGGCCGCGCACGCCGCAGAACAACACAGCAGGAGCGCCGCGCCGGCGATAGCATACTTTTGTGGCGAGCGGCCTTTCATAAAGGTTTCGCGAAAATGCCCATGAAAAGAGAGAGGCCGCGCCCCGAAATCGTTCCCTTCTAATCCACTGGAGAGTCATGTCCGCGCAAACATCAACGTGCGCTGGTGCGCTGTCTCACATCCGCGTTCTCGACATGAGCCGTGTTCTTGCCGGACCGTGGTGCGGTCAGATTCTTGCGGATCTCGGCGCGGAGGTCGTCAAGGTCGAGCGTCCGCGCGTGGGCGACGACACACGCAGTTGGGGACCGCCCTATCTGAAAGACATAGACGGGGCCGACACGCAAGAATCCGCTTACTTCCTTGGAGCCAATCGCGGCAAGAAGTCCGTTACGCTCGACATCGGCGCGCCGGAAGGTCAGGCGCTGGCGCGCAAACTGGCGCTGCAAAGCGATGTGCTGATCGAAAACTACAAGGCTGGCGATCTTGCGCGCTATGGCCTGGGTTACGAGCAACTCAGCGCCGAGAACCCTGGATTGATTTATTGCTCGATCACGGGGTTCGGCCAGACCGGGCCGATGCGCAACATCGCCGGCTACGACTTCATCGTGCAGGCGATCGGCGGGTTGATGAGCATCACGGGCGAGCGCGATGCGCAGCCGCAGAAGGTCGGCGTCGCGGTCGCGGACATCACGACCGGCATGTATGCGACCGTGGCGATTCTTGCAGCGCTCATGGCTCGCACCCAGACCGGCCAGGGTCAGTACATCGATATGGCCTTATTGGACGTACAGGTGGCGATGATCGCGAACATGAGCATGAATTATCTGTTGACCGGCCGCGCGCCGCGGCGGCTCGGCAATGCGCACGCGAATATCGTCCCGTATCAGGTGTTCGAGGCGTCCGACGGGCAATTCGTCCTGGCAATCGGCAACGACGGGCAGTTCGCCAGGTTCTGCGAGGCGGCCGGGCGCACCTTTCATCTAGACTCGCGCTTTGCAAAAAATTCGGACCGGGTGCGTCATCGGGACGTGCTCGTGCCGATGATCGCCGACGTACTGCGTCGGCGAACGGTGAGCGCGTGGGTCGAACTGCTCGAGCCGCTCGGCGTTCCCGTGGGTCCCATCAATGACCTCGAACAGGTCTTCCAACACCCGCAAGTGAAGAGCCGCGGCATGCGGCTGGAGCTGCCGCATCCGCTCGCGGGCTGCGTTCCAATGGTCGCGAGCCCGATCCGGATGTCGCGGACGCCAGTGCGCTACCAGTCGGCGCCGCCGCTGCTGGGCCAGCACACCAAAGAAATATTGGCTCGCTGCGGCGTCGATGATGAGGCGCTCGAGCGCCTGAAAAGCGCCGGTGTGATCTGAGCGCCCGGGCAGCGATCCGACTCACCCTCGCAGCGTGTCGGCCAGAGCGGCGAGGCGGATCCGACGAAACAATGCTGCCCCTTGTCGGTCGTGGACGTTCGCTGCTGGCTTTCCTGAGTTCTGCGATGGAGTCCTGACGCTTGCCTGCGTTGTGCAGCGCTTCGCCTGCGGCGCGGCGCCTCAACCCGGCTCGCAGTCCTCCATGCTGCACATCCGCTCCGCCTCCAGCTGAGCCTCGAGGCGCTCGGCGGCTGCGAGCCAAGCGCTTTCCAGCGCGTTGAGCTCGCGGCGGATGCGAGCCTGGTCCTGCAACAACGCCTGCAGGCGTTCCTTCTGCGCAGCTTCGTAGATGTCCGGCGCTGCGAGTTGCTGCTCGAGCGCGCTGCGTTCCTCTTCCAGCCGTGCGAGATCTTTTTCGATGCGCGCGACCTCGTGCCGCAGCGGGCTCAACCGATTGCGCCGCTCGGCTTCTTCCCGCTTACGCTGCTTCTTGTCCTCCGCGCCGCTGCGTGCGGCGACGGCGGTCTCGGTCTGGTCGGAGCGTGTGAACCATCTGGCGTAATCGTCCAGATCGCCGTCGAAGGGCGCGGCGCGGCCCTGGTCCACGAGCACTAATTCATCTGCCGCCGCACGCAAGAGGTGGCGGTCGTGCGACACGAGCACGACGGCCGCATCGAATTCTTGTAAGGCGAATGCGAGCGCCTGGCGCATTTCCAGATCGAGGTGGTTGGTCGGTTCATCGAGCAGCAGTAGATTCGGGCGACGATAGCTCACCAACGCAAGCACCAGCCTCGCTTTCTCTCCTCCCGAGAATGGACCTACCGGCTCGAACACGCGATCTGCGCTGAAGCCGAATCCGCCGAGAAAGCTGCGCAGCTCCTGCTCGGAGGCGCCCATCGCCGCTTCGCCGCCCATACGCCTCAAATGCGCCAGCGGCGAGTCGGCCGCCGAAAGTTGCTCGAGTGTGTGTTGCGCGAAGTAACCGATTTTCAGGTCCCGCGCCTCCGTCCGCTTGCCGCTCATCGCCTGCAGTTCGCCTGCGAGAAGCTTCATGAGGGTGGACTTGCCGGCGCCGTTGCGTCCCAGCAGCGCAATCCGGTTTCCCGGCGAGATCGTCATGCTGATCGACTCGAGCACCACTCGCTCCCCATAGCCGACCGACTGTTTTTCGACGGTCAAGAGCGGCCGGGGCAGCTTGAGCGGCTGCAGAAACGCGAACTCAAAGGGCGAGTCCACATGAGCGGGAGCGATCCGCTCCATGCGCTCGAGCGCCTTGAGGCGGCTTTGCGCCTGCCTGGCCTTGCTCGCCTTCGCGCGAAAGCGCTCCACGAAGCTCATGATGTGGCGAATCTCGCGCTGCTGGCGTTCGTACATCACCTGCTGTTGCGCCAACTGCACGGCGCGCTGCTCTTCGAACGCCGAGTAGTTGCCGGTGTAGATGCGGGCCGCCCCGCCCTCGATGTGCACGATCCGATTCACGGTTCGATCGAGAAACTCGCGGTCGTGCGCGATCATGACCAACGTTCCGCCGTAATTGCGCAGCCACTCTTCCAGCCACATGACCGCGTCGAGATCCAGGTGGTTGGTAGGCTCATCGAGCAGCAGCAGATCCGAGCGGCACATCAGCGCCCGAGCCAGGTTGAGCCGTACGCGCCAGCCTCCCGAAAACGCGCTCACCGCGCGCGCTTCGTCGCCTGCAGCGAATCCAAGCCCCCGCATCAGTCGCGCGGCGCGGCTGCGCGCGTCGTAGCCGCCGATAGCGTCGTAACGCGCATGCAGCTCGCCGAGCGCTGCGCCGGCG
>DATAFY010000265.1:0-4501 GCA_036257205.1 Steroidobacter sp.
GCCGCCGCCATGGCGACGGCTTCCGGAATCACCGGATTGACCTTGCCTGGCATGATGCTGCTGCCGGGCTGCAGCTCAGGCAAAACGATTTCGGCCAACCCTGACAGCGGACCGCTGTTCATCCACCGTAGATCGTTCGCAACTTTCATCAGGGAGACGGCGAGAGTACGCAGCTGGCCCGAGAGCTCCACGGCCGCGTCCTGGCACGACAGGGACTCGAAAGGGTTCGCGCTCGGCTTGACTGCCAGACCGCTCCTGACGGACAGGCTACGCGCGGCGAGCGCGGCGAACTTAGGGTGAGCGTTCACGCCCGTCCCGACTGCGGTGCCGCCCAGTGCGATCGCCTGCAGCCTGCTGCGCGTCTCCATGATCCGCACGCTGCCGTGATCGATCTGCGCCTTCCAGCCGCTCATCTCCTGGCCGAATGTGAGCGGCATGGCGTCCATCAAATGCGTCCGGCCGGTCTTAACGATGTGACCGATCTGCGATATTCGTCGCCCCGCAGCGTCGCTGAGATGCGCGAGCGCCGGCAGCAAGTGCTGTTCGAGGCCCAGCAAAGCGCTCAGGTGAATGGCGGTCGGAATCACGTCGTTTGAGCTCTGACTCATGTTGACGTGATCGTTCGGGTGCACCGGCAGCCCGGCATAGTGCGTTGCGAGGCGAGCAATCACCTCGTTTGCGTTCATGTTGGTGCTCGTGCCGGATCCGGTCTGGAAGACATCGACGGGAAAGTGCTCGTCGTGTCGTGCTTCCGCCACTTCGAGGGACGCTTTCTGGATCGCCGCTGCGCGTTGGGCGTCGAGGCCGCCCAGTTCGAGATTGGCCGTCGCAGCCGCCCACTTGATCAGTCCGAGCGCCCGAATGAAGTCTCGCGGCATTCTCAGGCCGCTGATTGGGAAGTTCTCCAGCGCCCGCTGCGTTTGTGCGCCCCACAACGCGTCCGCGCGCACCTTCAGCTCGCCCAGACTGTCGCGCTCGATCCGAAATTCGTCGTTCGCCACGCTGAGGACTCCAGGTACGCTTGAGCAGCGGTTGTCGGCCGATCTTCCTTCTCAATGCAGCGCCGAAAGCCGGTCTGCGGCCCCGCACAGGACGGTGCTGCGCAGTTCGTTGCGATATGATTCTAACAATGAACAACCATGCACTGAACGCGATTTCCCCGATAGACGGGCGTTATGCGGACAAGGCCGCCGAGCTGCGCCCGATCTTCAGCGAGCGCGGGCTCATCCGCCAGCGCGTCCGGATCGAAGCGCTGTGGCTCAAGGCGCTCGCGGCCGAGCCGGCGATCGCGGAGCTGCGCGGATTGCCCGCGGAGGCCCTGAACGTCCTCGATGCGCTCGCCGCGGAGCTCACCGACAACGAAGCCGCGGAGGTCAAGCGCATCGAACGTGAGACGAATCACGACGTCAAAGCCGTCGAGTATTTCGTGAAGAGCAGACTGGATGCGGCGCCCGCGTGGCGCTCGCGACGTGAGTTCGTGCACTTCGCCTGCACGTCAGAGGACATCAACAACCTGAGTTACGCCTTGATGCTGCGGGAGGCTCGTGAACAGGCGCTCCTGCCGCGTCTGGACGCCCTCATCGGACGATTGCGTACGCTCGCGCATTCGCACGCGGCGACGCCGATGATGTCGCGCACGCACGGTCAGCCCGCGACCCCGACCACGCTCGGAAAGGAGATCGCCAACTTCATCCATCGGCTCACAGTGCAGCGCACGCGTTACGCCGCTGTGGTCATCGCCGGCAAGATCAACGGCGCGGTGGGCAACTTCAATCCTCATCTGGTCTCGTACCCGCAGGTGGACTGGCTGCGCCTCGCGCAGCGCTTCGTCGAGTCTCTCGGACTCGCCTGGAACCCGTACACGACCCAGATCGAACCGCATGATTGGATGGCGGAGTATTTCGATGCGCTGGCGCGGATCAACACGGTGCTGATCGACCTATGCCGCGACATGTGGGGCTACATTTCGCTGGGCTATTTTCGCCAGCGCGTGCTCGCGGGCGAAGTAGGTTCCTCAACCATGCCGCATAAGGTCAATCCGATCGACTTCGAGAACGCCGAAGGCAATCTCGGTTTGTCGAACGCATTGCTGCGATTCCTCGCGGATAAACTGCCCGTGTCTCGCTGGCAGCGCGACCTTACGGACTCCACCGTGCTGCGCAATGTCGGCGTGGGCGCCGCTCATGCGCTGATCGCGTGGCGTTCGATCGAGCGCGGCTTGGAACGGGTTGATGTCGATGCAGCGCGGCTGCGCGAAGATCTCGATGCCAATTGGGAGTTGCTCGCCGAACCGATCCAGACCGTGATGCGGCGCTTCGGCGTGGAGAACGCCTACGAACAATTGAAGGCCCTGACGCGCGGTCAGCGCGTGGACGAAGCGACGCTTCGCAGCTTCGTCTCCGGACTCGCAATCCCGGAGGAGGCCAAGAAAATTCTCATGGAACTCTCTCCTTCGAGCTACGTTGGTTACGCACAGCAACTCGCGGCTAAAATCTGACCCGAAAATTGGTCCAGTGCTGGAATGCGGCGCCGCCCGTTTTTTGGAGGTCGACGAACGAGCGCGGGACGCTGTGAATGATTTCGCGCGCGCTGTTTGGAGTGTTGAAAGCCGTCACAAAAGGTTCGCAGGCTCGCCCGTACACTAAAAGAAATGGCCATTCGACCGGATCTCACTGTAGCGGCGATCGTCGAACGCGACGGGCAGTTCCTGTTCGTCGAAGAGCGCGTGGGCAATCGCATGGTGTTCAATCAGCCGGCCGGTCACGTAGAGCGCGACGAGCAGCTGCTCGAAGCGGTCGTTCGTGAAACTCTGGAAGAAACGGCATGGAGCTTTCAGCCCGAAGCGCTCGTCGGGGTGTACCTCTGGGAACATCCGGAAAGCCCGCGCAGCTTCCTGCGATTCGCGTTCTGCGGCCGGGTGGGAGCGCATGATCCGAACCGAGCGCTCGACCGCGGAATCGAACGGGCCGTGTGGATGACTCGTGAGCAGCTCCTGATGCGCAGCTCACGTCTGCGTAGCCCTATGGTGTCGCACTGTGTGGACGACTACATCGCCGGCCGTCGCTACCCGCTTGAGATCTTCCGGGTCGTCTCGCCGGACGCCTACGCGGCCAGCGCCGAATCGTGCGTTCCGGCCCTCAGTCTGCCTTCCATCGATCGCCTCGTGTGAACTCGATCGAGACCCGAGCCACGAGGCTTGAGCTTCGAACCTAGAGACTTGAAACTTGGCAGTTCTCAGAATGGAGAGGGTCTCCATTCCGAACTCCCGGTTCCGGCAAACGCCACTCTCGCCCGAAGGCTCCTCTTTCATGTCCTCTCCCCTGGTAATCGTCGGGATGTCCGGCGGCGTCGACTCCTCGGTCGCAGCATGGCTGCTGCAGCAAGAGGGCTACGACGTGCAGGGGCTGTTCATGAGCAACTGGGACGAAGATGAGAGCGGGTATTGCACTGCGGCGCAGGATTATCAGGACGCCCGCAAGGTGTGCGAACAGCTCGGCGTTCCGCTGCACAAAGTGAGCTTCGCCGGCGAATACCGGGATCGCGTATTCGCCTACTTTTTGGAGGAATATCGCGCCGGACGCACGCCGAACCCGGACGTGCTGTGCAATCGCGAGATCAAATTCGGGGTGTATTTCGACTATGCGCGACGCCTGGGCGCAGAATGGATCGCGACCGGCCACTATGCGCGCCTCGAACACACCCCAGCGCTGCGGCTGCTGAAGGGCCTAGATCAAGAGAAGGATCAAAGCTATTTCTTGCACGCGACGCCGGCGCATGCGCTCGCACGCACGCTCTTTCCGCTGGGCGCGATGCGCAAGCAAGCCGTGCGGCAGATCGCGCGCGAGCTGCTGCTGCCGGTGTTCGACAAGAAGGACAGCACGGGAATCTGCTTCATTGGCGAGCGACCGTTCGCCGAGTTCCTGTCGCAGTACTTACCGGCGCAGCCCGGAGATATTGTCTCGCTCGACGGCCGCTCGCTGGGGCGCCACCGCGGGCTGATGTACTACACGATCGGCCAGCGCCAGGGCCTGGGCGTCGGCGGCCGACCCGACGGGCCGGGGGATCCCTGGTTCGTCGCTCGCAAGGACCTGAAGCGCAACGAACTCATCGTGGTACAGGGGCACGATCACCCCGCATTGCTGGCGAACCGTCTGATGGCGCGCCAGCTCACGTGGATCGGCGGTGAGGCCCCCGCCCTGAGGGTGCGGTGCGCCGCCAAGGTGCGTTACCGGCAGCCCGAGCAGCCCTGCGAAGTTCGCATGCGGGCGGATGGGGGGTGCGAAGTCGGCTTTGACGAAGCGCAACGGGCCGTCACGCCGGGCCAATACGTCGTCTTCTACCGTGACGAGGAGTGCCTGGGCGGGGGAGTCATAGAGCAAGCCTATAGCGAGTAGCGAACGGCCGGGGCGCCGCCTGGCCCGCAAGAACGGAAATACCGCGCAGCCGCCAAGCCAGGACGCTGGGGCGCTCCTGCGGCGATCCCCCCGCTATCGCTTCCCTC
>DATAFY010000314.1:0-1731 GCA_036257205.1 Steroidobacter sp.
CGCTGAGCCATCTTGTGCGCGCTTCGGTCGCAGCGTCTGTGAATCTCTCGAGCAATATCGCGGCCGCTGTTCAACGACCGATTGATCAGTGATAACCGAAATATCGATACCGGCGCAGTTACGCGATGGATCGATGCCTGTCCTCGTATTGCCCACTGATGAACCGCGAGGCGGCGCTGATGTGATGTTCGATGCCGTCGTCGGAACCGAACTGCGGTTCGGGGGAACTTACGCAGCGGCGAGGAACGCGTTGATACGGGCGAACGAGCGCCCGTCGCTGCGTTCCTGACGATGGAATCCGCGGGCAGTTTCTTCGTGCCCGCGAACATGACTGCGATGGCAATGGGAGATTCCTATGCTGCGCATGCGCTTCATGACCGTGCCGCTTGCGGCCTGCGTTCTTGGCGGCGGGTTACTGCTCGACTTCCGCAGCGACGCACACCCCGTATTCGCGCCGTTCGACGACACACAGTTCGCGCCGATCACGCGCTTCGGCCCGCTGATCACAGTTGAGACGACGACCACTGGGCTGACCGCTCCCAACAAGGGCGTGACGGCGCCCGGTGACCGAGAGCATCTGTACGTCGTGGATCAACCGGGCATCGTCTGGAAGGTGAACATCGTCGACGGTTCCAAGAGCATCTTCTTCACCCTGCAGACCCGCCTCGTGCCGCTGGGCTTTCTCGGCCCCGGCACGTTCGATGAACGCGGATTTCTCGGCCTTGCTTTTCATCCGAATTTCTCCAGCAACGGATTGTTGTACACCTACACGTCCGAGCCGGTCGCCGGTCCTCCAACGTTCACGAGCACGTTGCCCCCGGGCGCATCCCCCGATCACCAGAATGTGGTAGCAGAATGGCGCGTGCTCGCCGACGGCAGCATCGGCATGCGCCGCGAGGTCATACGAATAGATTGGCCGCAGTTCAATCACAACGCTGGCGACATCGCATTCGGTCCGGACCGCATGCTCTACATTCCGACGGGCGACGGCGGCAATGCGGACGACGAGGGACCAGGGCACTTGGCCGGCGGCAACGCGCAGAACCTCAGTGTCCCGCTCGGGAAGATCCTACGCATCGACGTCGATCGCAGAGACTCTGCGAATGGCGCGTACGGCGTACCGGCAGACAACCCGTTTGTGGGTAGAGCCAGTGCGCTCGAGGAGATCTTTGCGTATGGCTTCCGCAATCCGTTCCGGATTTCATTCGACCGCAAGCGCGGCGACATGTACGCCGGCGACGTAGGACAGAACGACATCGAAGAAGTAGACCGCGTGGTCGCGGGCGGCAACCACGGCTGGAACCTCAAGGAAGGCACGTTGTTCTTCGATCCGAGAGGCGAGGAGGATGGCGTCGCATCACTGAATCCCGTGCCGGGCAGAGCGGCGCCGCCGGGGCTGATCGACCCGATTGCGCAGTACGATACGCATCTTGAAGGGCACTCCGTCATCCTCGGCTCGGTCTATCGCGGCGAGGATCTGCATGGCCTGCACGGACGCCTGATCTTCGGAGACTTCTCGCGGCTGTTCAATTTTCCGAGCGGACCGCACAACTATGGGCGGCTGTTCCACATCAACGCCGAGTCGCGCGGACAGCATCTGCGCGCCATCCGCGAATTTCACATCACGCCGAGTAATGCACCCAACCTCGCCGTACTCGGTTTCGGTGAGGATGCGCGCGGTGAGATTTATGTCCTTGGCAATGTCTCAGGCTTGCCGTTCGGAACTGGCGG
>DATAFY010000318.1:0-6441 GCA_036257205.1 Steroidobacter sp.
TCGACGGGGCGAGTGAAGGTCGCATTTTCTGGTCGCTCGTCATGCCGCTGTTGCGGCCCATTATCGCGACTCTCGCGATTCTCACGTTTCTCGCCACCTGGAATGATTTCATGTGGCCGCTGATCGTACTGACGGATCAAAAACTGCATACGTTGCCGGTGGCGCTCGCAGGCTTGTCCCGAGAGCACGTGCAGGACAACGAAATGATGATGGCGGGCTCCGTCATTACGGTCGTGCCGGTGCTGGCGCTTTTTCTCGGTCTGCAGCGCTATTACATAGCGGGCATTCTCGCCGGGTCGGTCAAAGGGTGAGGCTGGATGCGTTCGGCAGAATGCGCGAGGCGTCCTCGCGCCGGCGCAGCGCGAGTACGCGCCCGTCCTGTGCGCCTGACTCGCCGCGACGCTCGCACTGATGAGGATGGATGGTGTCTTTAGGCCGATTCTTCTGGTGGTGGTTGCTGATAGGGGGCGTTGCGGCGCAGCCTGCGCCCGTCGATATGCAATCTCTCGACGAGATGGACGACGTTGCGTCTTGGCGATCGCTCGCCTCGGACGACGTAAGCGCTTCGGTTCACGGCGCTGCGGGCGTGAACGGGGTGGGCGGCGCAGTCGTCCTCGAGTTTGATCTGGCGGGTACGGCTGGGTACGCGGCGGCGACGCGCAAGCTGCCCACCACGCTGCCTGAGGACTACGAGATCTCGTTTTGGATCCGAGGCGAGGCGCAGCGCAACCATTTTGAGGTCAAGTTCGTCGATGCGTCCGGCGAAAACGTTTGGTGGTTTCGAAAGACCAATTTCCAGTTCTCGGGCGACTGGCAGCAAGTGCGCGTTAAGCGCAGGCAGATCGAGTTCGCCTGGGGACCCACCGCGAACAGAACGCTGCGTCGCTTCGAGTCGATCGAGTTTGTAATCAGCGCAGGAGAGGAAGGCGGCAAAGGCAGCGTGTGGTTCGACCGGCTCGCTCTCAAGCCGCTGCTGCCCCCGCCCGCGGGCGCCGAACCCAGCGCTACGGCGTCTTCACAGCTCGAAGGCTACCCCCCGGCGCACGTCATCGACGCTGCGGGGGCGACCTCCTGGCGCAGCGGTCCTGGGCTCGACGCGACGCTCACCATCGATCTGAAGTATGTGCGGGAGTTCGGCGGGATCGAGATCGACTGGGTCAAGGGTCTGCATGCGACGAACTACGCGATCGAGGCGTCGCTCGAGGGTCACGAGTGGCGACGTATGCGCAGCACGCAAGCGGCAAACGGCGGGCGAGACTCTTATCTGCTGCCGGACTCCGAGGCGCGCTATCTACGGATCACGATGCACGGTGCGCCGCGCGGCTATGGCATCGCGGAAGTCCATGTACGCGACCTGCAGTTCGGCGCCTCGCCCAACGCGTTCATGCAGTCCCTGGCGAAAGCGGCGCCGCGCGGCTGCTATCCGCGGGCTTACTACGAGGAGCAAACGTACTGGACGATCATTGGCGCGGACGGCGGCGCGGACGAAAGCATGCTGTCGGAAGACGGCGCGCTCGAAGTGCGCAAAGGCTCATTCTCGATCGAGCCGATGATGCGGATCGGACGCGATTGGCTCAGATGGACCGATGTGAAGATCACGCAGACGCTGGCGGATGGTTATCTGCCCATACCGTCAGTTTCCTGGGCGCATCGGCAGATGGGACTTACGGTGACCGCATACACCAGCGGTGATGCCGCACACGCAGTGACGCACGCCGTGTATCGGGTGGTCAATCCCACGGGCAGCTCTCGTCGGGTCACGCTCGCCCTGGCGGTCAGGCCGTTCCAGGTGAATCCCCCCGCCCAATTCCTCAACACCGTGGGAGGCGTGAGCCCGATTCAGCAGATCGCGTTCGAGGACGATGTCGTGATCGTCGATCAGACGCGGCGCGTCTTCCCGCGTACGGCGCCCAGCCGCTTTCTGGCGGCGCCGTTCGAGGCAGGACAGCCGTGCGAGTGGCTTGCCGCCGGAACAGCGTTGCCGCGCAGCGTCGTCGATGAGAGCGGGTTCGCCTCGGGCGCGCTGTTGTACGAGCTCGACGTGCCGCCGCGCGGCAGCCGGCAGATCGTGCTCGACCTGCCGCTCCAACTGGGCGCGCCCGCCGGTAAGCCCGTCCGTGAAGAGGAGGTGGCGGCGCAATGGCGTGAGAAATTGAACCGTGTGGAAATCACCGCGCCCGGGAAGGCTCGCGCATTGAGCGACACGCTCAGGACGGCGCTCGGGCATGTGCTCATCAACCGCGACGGGGCCGCCCTCCAGCCTGGCTCGCGTTCGTATGAGCGTTCATGGATACGCGACGGCGCCATGACCTCCGAAATGCTGCTGCGGCTCGGTCAAGATGAAGTGGTGAAGCAATTTCTGCGTTGGTATGCGCCTTATCAATTCAAAAGCGGCAAGGCGCCCTGCTGCGTCGATCGTCGCGGCGCAGATCCGGTTCCCGAAAACGACAGTCAAGGCGAATTCCTGTTCCTGATCGACGAGACGTACAGATACACGAGGGATGAGCAGCTGCTGCGCGAGATGTGGCCAGCCGTGCCGAAAACGGTCGCGTACATGGATAAGCTGCGTTTATCGGAGCGTATGCCGAAAAATCAGACCCCGGACCGCAAAGCGTTCTACGGCCTGATGCCGGCCTCGATCAGTCACGAAGGGTATGCCGCCAAACCGATGCACTCCTACTGGGACGATTTCTGGTCGCTGGCGGGTTACGAGTCCGCCGTGCGCATCGCGCGCACCCTCGGGCGCACAGATGAGATGCATCAGTTCATCGAATCGCGTGATCAATTTCGCTCGGACCTGTACCGATCCCTGCGCACGGCGATGATCGAGCACGACATCGATTATTTGCCCGGATCGGCGGAGCTGGGCGACCTCGATCCGACCTCGACGACGATCGCGCTGTCGCCGCTCGGTGAACAACAGATGCTCCCTCCATCGGCGCTCGCCGCTACGTTCGAGCGCTACTGGCAAGACTTTACGCGCCGGCGCACGTCGACTAACTGGGAGGTATATACGCCTTACGAGTGGCGCAATGTGGCCGCCTTCATCCGTCTACGCTGGCGCGAGCGCTCCACAGAGCTCATCCGGTTTTTCATGGACGATCGTCGCCCGGCGGCCTGGAATCAGTGGGCCGAAGTGGTCGGGCGCGAGGTGCGCAGCTCGCGCTTCATCGGGGACATGCCGCACGGTTGGGTTGGGTCGGATTTCGGCCGGTCGTTGCTGGACATGTTTGCATTCGAACGGCCCGCCGACGAAGCGCTGGTGCTCATGCCCGGCGTCCCCTCCGAGTGGACCAGAAAAGGGGGCTTCGGCGTGCGCAACCTGCGCACGCCTTACGGACGGCTCACTTATTCGCTGCGGATCGAAGGAGACCGCCGCGTTCTGAATGTCGAGCCCCTTGAGATGCCGAACGGCGGGGTCGTCATCGCCTGGCCGGAAGACGAGCATCCGGCAGGACAGGCCATTCAACGCGGCTTTGCGCGCTGGGTCGGCGCGGAGATGCGCATTACGCAGTTGCCATTCACGGCGTCCTTCGACCCGTAACGGCGCAGAGCCGATCGGAGGCTGGACGAGCGTATCGATGTGTAGGTCGGACTTGTCCTCCCGTCGCGAGTCTCGGCTAGCCGAGCGCTGCGCCTTGCGTGTCGATCACCTTTGAGTAAAACAGCGCGCTCGCCTTCGGGGTGCGCTTGAGGGTGTCGTAATCCACATGCAGCAGGCCGAAGCGCTTGGAGTAACCGTGCGCCCATTCGAAATTGTCGAGCAGCGACCAGGCGAAGTACCCTCGAACGTCCGCGCCTTGCGCAATCGCGTCATGAACGGCGCGCAGATGTTTGCGCAAGTAATCGACCCGCAACGGGTCCTCGAGAACCTCGCCCTCGACCGAGGGTGGGTCGTAGAACGCTGCGCCGTTCTCGGTGACATAGGTGGGAGGATTGCCGTAGCGCTGCTTGACCCACAGTAAGGCCTCGGTAAGCCCTTGCGGGAACACCTCCCATTGGGTCTCGGTGTGCGCGTGACGTTTCTGTCGGACGCTGCACGCGCGCAATGGCCAGCAGTTCGCATCCGCCCGTACGACGCTGCGGGTGTAGTAATTGACGCCGATGTAGTCGAGGGGCTGTCTAATCTGTTCGAGGTCGCGCGCTGGCCAGTCGGGCCACGCATCGCCGAAAATTTCGCGCAACTCCTCGGGGTACGAGCCGAGCAGCGCCAGATCGAGGTATTGGCGATTCATGTATGCATCGGCGCGTCGTGCGGCGGCGAGATCCGCTTCGCACTCGGAGAACGGATGCTTGGGCTCGATATTGACGACCAGACCGATTCGATGCCGTCCGCTTGCGCGGTACGCCTGCACTGCGGCGGCGTGCGCCAGCATCAAGTGATGCGAGGCAAGCGGCGCTTCAAACGCATTGCGATGACCGGGCGCGAGCGCTCCGTGCAGATAACCCCCGTCGCTCACGACCCAAGGCTCATTCAACGTGGTCCAGTACGTCACACGATCGTCCAGCTTGCGGAACAGCACGTCCGCGTAGTCTGCAAACCACTGTGCGATGTCGCGGTTCAACCAACCCCCGCGGTCATCGAGCGCCGCCGGCAAGTCCCAGTGATAAAGCGTGGCCATCGGCTGCACGCCCTTCGCCAACAATCGATCTACGAGGCGATCGTAAAAACCGAGGCCGACGGGATTGAGGCGTCCGACTCCATCCGGCAGAACGCGGCTCCATGCGATGCTGAACCGATACGCGTTGAGCTTCAGGCGCTGCATCCAGTCCACATCGCTCTCATAGCGACGGTAGTGATCGCAGGCGAGATCGCCGTTATCCTCGTTGTGCACTCGGCCCGGGGTATGCGAGAACCGCCCCCAAATGTTCGCTCCGGCCCCATCGGCCAGCGGAGAGCCTTCAATCTGGTACGCAGAGGTGGCGCAACCCCACAGGAAGGAATCCGGAAAGCGATATGCAGCGCTCATGAACTGCGAGTCTATAGACTGTAGGCTGTAGGCAGTAGATTCAACAGGCGCCGAGTTCCTCTGATTTCCACATCCGTTCACAACCGGCAATGGCTTCAGTAACGCTTCAGTCGGTGCGCAAGGTCTACGGCAATGGACACGTGGCCGTTGATAGCGCGGATTTCACGGTCGAGGACGGGGAATTGCTCGTGCTCGTCGGGCCGTCCGGCTGCGGAAAGAGCACGGTTCTGCGCATGATCGCCGGCCTGGAGGAGGTCACTCGAGGGCGCATTCTTATCGCGGATCGCGACGTCACGCAGCTGCCGCCGCGCGAGCGCGACATCGCGATGGTGTTCCAGAGCTATGCGCTCTATCCCCACATGAGCGTGCAGGAGAACCTCGGATTCGGGCTCAAGCTGCGCGGCCATACGCCCGAAGACATTGCGCAACGTGTGGCCAAGGCCGCGCAGACCCTTGAACTGTCCTCGATGCTGCAGCGCCGGCCGCGTGAACTCTCCGGCGGACAACGTCAGCGCGTCGCGCTCGGGCGCGCGCTGGTGCGTCACCCGAAGGTGTTTCTACTCGATGAGCCTTTGTCGAATCTCGATGCAAAGCTTCGCGCTTCGATGCGTACAGAGATCGCGCGGCTGCATCGCTCACTGGCGACCACGATGATCTATGTAACGCACGATCAAGTCGAGGCGATGACGCTGGGCCAGCGCATCGTCGTCATGGACAAAGGCGTCGTGCAGCAGATCGACGCCCCGATGAAGATCTACGAGCGCCCCGTGAACCTGTTCGTGGCGGGCTTTCTCGGCAACCCATCGATGAACCAGTTTCGCGGCCGGGTCCGCGACGACGGCGCCGCCGTGGAGAGCGAGGGTGCAGTGTTGCCCATTCCGCCCGCGCCCACTCTGCGGGGCCGGGAGATCGTCGTCGGCGTGCGTCCGGAGGACGTACGTCGCGTCGATGAGCCAGAGGCGCCTCATAGCATTCGCCTGACGGCGACAGTCGAGCTGATCGAAGCCGTCGGGAACGAAGCCTTCGTCCACGCACGGCTCGGGTCATGGCCTCTGATCGTCCGATGCTCGCCTCACATCCTGCCTGAAAGCGGCGCGCAGCTGTCCTTGCACATCGCGCCGGAGCGCATGCATTTCTTCGCCGCGCAGACCGGCGAGCGCCTATAGGGGCGCGCTCTGCGTTCCCGGCTGGCGAATCCCGAAGATTTTTATCGCCAGTCCTACAGGGCCTGGACGCCGACGGCAGGCGAAACTGCGCCAACTCGATGTGCGTTTCACTAGCCCGATCCCTGGGCGAGCCTCTGCAAGCCGAGATCTGGCGATCGCTTTCGAGCGATGCGGCGTGTCGGCTGGTCGCCGTGGTCGTGGAATTCGGGCGCCGTGAGCTGACTGGTGAGCGGCGTCGTTCGATCTTGCGCAACTCGCTGGCCGTGGCCAGGTGTAGAGTTCTCATCAACCGTTGCTAGTCGCCA
>DATAFY010000341.1:0-2558 GCA_036257205.1 Steroidobacter sp.
ACGCCAGTGCATTGGGTCTGACAGCAAGTTCCTGAAGCGGAGTTGCGGCTTAGAGGCGCGAATTCAAGGCGGAGCCAAGCAGCTTCGCCGTGATGTCGACGATCGGAATGATCCGCTCGTAAGCCATGCGGGTCGGGCCGATCACGCCAAGCACCCCCACAACTTCCTGCTCCAGCGTGTAAGGGGCGGTGACGATACTGCACTCATCGAGAATGGTGTAGCCCGATTCCTGACCGATGAAGATCTGCACGCCGTCGGCCCTCAGGCTCTGGTCCAGAAGGTGGAGGATGTCGCGCTGCTGCGTAAATGCCTCGAACAGTCGCCGCAGCTTCTCTACGTTTGACAGTTCGGCGAAACCCATCAGATTCGTTTCGCCCGCCATGACATATTCCATCCGCCCCGAGGTAGTCGGGCTCATCACCTGCTGAGCGAGATGGATGGCGTCCAGCATCATCTCATTGAGGTGCTCTCGCGTTTCCTTGAGCTGGTTGACGAGGTGTTCTCGCACCGCGGTCAGCTCCTTTCCGCCGAACTGCTGATTGAGATAGTTGGAAGCGCGCCGCAGTTCATCGGCGCTGTAGTACCGCTCCAGCTGCAAGATGCGGTTCTGCACCTCGCGGCCGTTAACGACCAGTATCGCCAGCGCGCGATTGTCAGAAAGCGGCATGAATTCGATCTGACTGAGCGCCGCGTGGCTCTGTCGCGGCAGGGTCACTACGCCTGCCAGCCGGGTGATGTTCGACAGAAGCTGCGAGGCCGCCGCGGCCAGGGCCTTCGGATCGTCCGCGTGCTCGACCAGGCGCGACTGAATGGCAACGACTTTCTCCTCCTCGAGCGGCTGAAACTTGAGAAGGGAGTCGACGAAGAAGCGGTATCCCTTGTCGGTAGGCACGCGTCCGGCGGAAGTGTGGGGCGAGGTGACGAAGCCGAACTCCTCCAGATCCGCCATCACGTTGCGTATGGTCGCCGCGCTCAGGTTCAGGCCAAGGTCGCGCGACAGTGTACGCGAGCCAACCGGCTGACCGTCGCGGATGTAATGTTCCACGAGCAGCTTCAGCAACTGCTGAGCGCGTTCGTTCAACGATTCATCGACAACCTGAGAAGACATCGTCCGCCGCCGCAGCGTATAAGATCACAAGGTTAAGCCAGCCTGAGGCCGCGTGGACCTCCCGGCAGAAAAAAGATGTGTCGAGGCGCCCTTTATTTTAAGTGGAAGCTAGGCATGACGCAGCACCCTGTCAACCAAGGGCGCCGGGCTCACGCAGTCGAAGCGTTCTTGGCCGCGCCGTGCTAAAAACGCCGTATGCCGCCGAGCCCTCCATTCCAACGCGTTGCGCTGATTGGCAACGACCACGATGCGCGAGTCCTCGAGTCGCTCCACCTCATCGCGGAGCACCTGACCCACCTTGGCCGGCAGGTGGCGGTGGACGCCGCCAGCACGGTGGACTTTGGAGGCGTCCCGGTCGAGCGACGACCCGAGGGCGAGCTGACGCAGGGAGCCGACCTGATCGTCGCTGTCGGCGGCGATGGAACAATGCTCCATGCGGCGCGACTCGCCTCACGGGCCGATGTTCCCGTCCTGGGAGTGAACCGCGGTCGGCTCGGATTTCTGGCCGATATCGGTCCTGCGGACCTGCGAGACCGCCTGAACGAGATTCTCGAGGGACGCTATGTCCGCGACCGCCGGACCATGCTCGAGGCGACGCTGTGCTCTCCCGACGGACCGTTGCGACAAGGCCACGCGCTGAACGACGTCGTCCTGCAGAAGTGGCGCACGGGCCGCATGCTGGATTTTGAGACATGGATCGACGGCCGATACGTGAATACGCACGGCGGCGACGGGTTGGTGGTGGCGACTGCAACAGGCTCAACCGCGTACGCTCTTTCGTGCGGCGGGCCCATCCTGTATCCGGAACTCGACGCGGTCGTGCTTGCGCCGATTTGTCCACACACCCTCTCCGATCGCCCGATCGTGGTGCGCAGCTCCTCAAAGATCGAAGTGCGGCTGCTGGACCGGCTCGATACGCAGGCGCAGGTGATATGCGACGGCGTTTCGCTCGGCGCGATTGCTCCGGGGCAGACGCTGGTCGTCGCACGCGCCGCCGCAGACGCGACGCTCCTGCACCCCGCAGATCACGATTACTATCGGACCTTGCGTTCAAAGCTGCGCTGGGGCCGCGGCGATCGGATGTTCCCCAACCAAGATACGGACTGATTCCCTCTCGTGCTCACTCATATCCAGATTCGCGACTTCGCGATCATCGACGCCGTCGAGCTTGAAGCAGGCCCCGGCTTGACCGTGCTGACGGGCGAGACTGGCGCGGGCAAGTCCATTCTGGTGGACGCACTGCTGCTTGCCGCCGGCGGGCGCGCCGGCGCTGAGGTGGTCCGGCACGGCGCAGAGCGCGCTGAGGTGTCCGCCACGTTCGACATCGCCCGCAATACAGTGGCCGTCGAGCGGCTTGCCGAACAATCCATTGAGCACGAAGGCGAATGCGTGCTGCGGCGGGTTATCGGGCTCGACGGCCGATCGCGCGCCTACGTGAACGGTCAGTCAA
>DATAFY010000343.1:0-2207 GCA_036257205.1 Steroidobacter sp.
CGCGTTCTACCGGGACGATCAGATCGACCTCGGGCAGCTGATGGAAGAGCAGTTCTATCTGGCTCTGCCGATGAAGCCGCTCTGTCGCGAGGACTGCAAGGGTCTCTGCGCCAGCTGCGGTGCGAACTTGAACGAAGAAACGTGCGGCTGCCAGGTACGGTGGGAGGATCCTCGCTTGGCCGGCTTGAAAGCACTGGTCACGCGGAACAACGACGATGCCTAATCCAAAACGACGACATTCCAAGACGCGCGGACGCAAACGCCGGACGCACGACGCTTTGCCGGTCACCACTGCCGGGAAGTGCCCGCAGTGTGGTGAGCCCAAGGCGCCCCACACCGTGTGCCGTTACTGCGGCTTCTACAAAGAGCGCCAGGTTCGACCGGTCGACGACGAATAACTCAACCGAGTTACACCACGAGGCCACGAAGTCACGAAGTCACGAAGGCCTGAACGAATCGCTTCGTGCCTAGGTGCCTTCGTGGCTACCTTGGGACTGTCACTGTCCAGCATGCGTATAGCGGTAGATGCGATGGGCGGCGATCGCGCGCCGGGGCGAATTGTCGACGGCGCGCTGGCGGCTGCACGACACCTTGGGATCGGGGTTGACCTGGTTGGACGCCCCGATCTCATTCGCGCAGAGCTCGCGCGCCATGACGATGTGCCGACGCTCGATGTGCGCGTGATCGAAGCGACGGACGTGATTGAGATGGCGGAATCACCCATCCAGGCACTCCGGCGCAAGCCGCGCGCATCGATTCGCGTGGCGGCCGAACTGGTGGCCAGGGGCGATGCGGCGGCACTGGTGAGTGCTGGGCACACGGGCGCCGCAGTGGTGGCGGCCCACGGGGCGTTTGGGATGTTGCCGGGAGTTGACCGGCCAGCGCTGGCGCCCTCGATTCCCACACGTGACGGCTCAGCGGTACTGATCGATGCGGGGGCGACCGTCGAATGCCGGCCGAGTTACTTGCTGCAGTTCGGCGTCATGGGGTCGGTCTATGCCCGCACGTGGATGGGAATCGCACGACCACGAGTGGGGTTGCTGTCGATTGGTGAGGAGGAGACGAAGGGCAACGACCTGACGCGCGAAGCGCATCGGCTGCTGAAGGCCTCGCGGTTGCACTTCGTGGGGAATGTCGAGGCGCGGGATATTTTCTCGGGCCAGGCGGACGTGATCGTGTGCGATGGCTTCACCGGCAACGTGGCCCTCAAACTGAGCGAGGGGCTGGTGGAGATGGTCGAAGAGCTGCTTGGCAGCGAGCTGCAGAGCACGTTTTCGAGCCAGGTGGGCTATTTGCTCTCGCGCCGGGCGTTTCGACGATTTCGGCGGCGTGTGGACTATTCCGAGTACGGCGGGGCGCCTCTGATGGGCGTCGCCGGGTTGTGCATTGTCTGTCACGGCCGATCGTCAGCCAAGGCGATTCGCAATGCGGTCGCCATGGCATCTCGTTTTGTGAGCAGCGATGTGCTCGGTCGAGTGGAACAGGAGATTGCGTCTGCAGTGGTGACCGAACAGTGATCGCCTTCATATTCCCTGGGCAGGGTTCCCAGACCGTTGGGATGGGGAAGGTCCTGGCGCAACAGTTTCCCGAATGCCGCGAGGTGTTCGAAGAGGCGGACGCCGCGCTTGGTGAACCACTGAGCAGACTCATCTTCGAGGGTCCGGCCGAAGCGTTGATGCTCACCGAGAATACTCAGCCCGCGATACTCACGACGAGCATTGCTGCATGCCGTGCTCTGGCCTCGCAGGGCATTGAGCCCGACATGGTGGCGGGGCACAGCCTGGGCGAGTATTCCGCGCACGTGGCCGCCGGAACATTCGATTTCGCCGACGCTGTTCGGATCGTCCGTAATCGCGGGCGTTATATGCAGGAGGCCGTTCCGTTAGGCACGGGCGCGATGGCGGCAATCCTCGGGTTGGACGCAGAGACGGTTGAGCAGGCGTGCAGCGAGGTCGCGGAAGGCGAGGTGGTCAGCCCGGCGAATCTCAATGCGCCCGGACAGGTGGTGATCGCTGGCGCCGCGTCCGCGGTGGAGCGGGCCGCCGATCGGGTCAAGGCACTTGGCGCCAAACGTGTCATCGCCTTGAAAGTTAGCGCCCCCTTCCACTGCGCCCTGATGAAGCCCGCCGAAGCGCGTCTCGCCCCTGAGTTGCGGGCGCTTCGCGCCGATTCTCCCCGCGTTCCAGTCGTTGCCAACGTCGATGCCG
>DATAFY010000418.1:0-3019 GCA_036257205.1 Steroidobacter sp.
CGCGGCGCTGCTCCCCACCGCGCCCGCCGCCTATTACCTCGGTCAGATTGCGCGCGATCGCGGCGATCGCCCCAAAGCGATGGAGTATTTCCGCGCCGCGGCAGGTTCAGACAGTCCGATCGGCAAACGCGCTGCGGCGGAATTCATCCGCATGGATCTGCCCCAGAATCCGGGCAACTACGTCGCCGCCCAGGGCCAGTTCGACCCACAGGGGCGCCTGCTCGTGGTGATTCAGAATCGCTCGCCAGCGCCGTTGACGCGCATTCAGGTCACGCCGGTACTCGTGGACTCCGCGGGCCGCATCGCACAGGAAGGATCGCCTGTCGTGTTCCGCGAGGTCGTGCAGCCCGGGCAGCAAGCCGCGGCCCAGACAGGCGTGGCCGGTCTTGCGCAGGCGCAGTTGCCCAATCTGCGCTTCCGCGTGGACGGCGCTACGGTCGCAGATTAGCGCCGCCGGTGAATGCTCGTGAATCGGACGACAGCGCCTGGCGCGAGTCAATAGCGAGCGGTTAAACAATACTCGACTTCTTCCCCCAGTAGGCATCGCGCAGCAGCCGCTTGTAGAGCTTGCCGTTCGGATGCCGGGGCAATTCGTGCGTGAAGTCGATCTGACGGGGAACCTTCACGTGGCTCAGGCGCTCGCGAGCGAAATCGATGAGCTCGGCCGCAAGTTGCGGCCCGGCGAGCTCGGCGCGAACGGGCTGGACCACCGCGACTACTTTCTCGCCCATCTCCTCATCCGGCGCACCCACCACGGCGACGTCCATCACGCACGGATGGGTAATCAGCAGGTTCTCGATCTCCTGCGGATAAATGTTCACGCCGCCCGAAATGATCACGAACGCCTTGCGATCCGTTAAGAACAGGTAGCCGTCGCGATCGACGTAGCCCACATCGCCGAGCGTGCTCCAACCGCGCGCGTTGCGCGACTCCGCCGTCTTCTCCGGCGCGTTGTGATATTCGAAAGGCTTGCCGCCCGCAAAATAGATCACGCCTTCAGTCATCGGGCCGATTTCTTCGCCCGCCCCGTTGCAAATCTTGATTTCTCCGTAGACGGCGCGGCCGACCGAGCCCTTCTTCTTCAACCATTCCTGCGCCGTGATCGCCGTCATGCCGTTGCCTTCTGTGCCTGCGTAATACTCGTGTACCACCGGCCCCCACCACTCGATCATCCGTTCCTTCACGGGAATGGGGCACGGCGCGGCCGCGTGGATCGCGCAACGCAAGGAAGAGACGTCATATCGCGCACGCGTCTGGGATGCGAGCCGTAGCAAGCGTATGAAATGCGTAGGCACCCACTGAGCGTGGGTCGCGCGATAACGTTCCGTAAGCTTGAGCGCAGCCTCTGGGTCGAAGCGATCCATCAACACGACGGCGCCCCCAAGATGCTGCACAGCGATGCACCAGCGCAGCGGCGCCGCGTGATACAACGGAGCGGGCGAGAGATACACCGTATCTTCGTTGACGTCGTAGAGCTTGCGCAGGAGCTGCACGAGCGTCGTCGGCGCATCGATCGGCTCCTCGCTCAAGGCGAACTTCACGCCTTTCGGGCGTCCGGTCGTGCCCGAGGAATAGAGCATGTCGGCGCCCGAGCTCTGATCCGCAATGGGCGTCGTCGGCAGCGCAGCGCATGCTGAATCCCACGCGCGATAACCCGGCGCCGGTTCACCCCCCGCCATGAACAAGAGCGCATCCGGCAACAACGGCGCAATGCGCTCCGCCAGCTCCGTCATCGTTCGCGAAATGACGAACAATTTCGCGCCGGCGTCTCTCACGATGTACTCGACCTCGGGCGCGGTGAGCTTGGTCGAGATGCAGACCATATAGAGTCCGGAGCGCTGATTGGCCCACGCGATCTCCAGATAAAGCGGGTGATTCTCCAGGCAGACGGCGATGACGTCGCCGCGCTTCAGACCGAGCGAGCGAAACAGATGCGCGATGCGGTTCGAGCGCTCATCGAGCTGCCGGTACGTCACGATCTCGCCCGTTGCGGGTGAAATGCACGCCGGTTTGTCGGGCCTGGTCTGCGCGTGTATGTAGGGATGCATGCGTGGGGACCTGGGCGTCTGCAGTTCGGGATCGATTGTCGGCGTCGGCTGAAAAGTTTCGCGCCTAGCTGCGCGGATTTCAGCCTCAGAATCACTTTCTCGCAACGTGCTTACATCCCGCAAAGCAGCAGCGGCTTAGCGGCTTACAAGCGCGAACAGGAGTCCTTCCTTACTCCCGAGGTCACACTTTACCAGGGCGGAGTTGAGGCCCGAATGCGCCGAAGGGACAGGTCGGTCGAATGTCGATCGTAGCAGGACGCTCGCGCGCGCTGAGGTTCAGGATCAGGGCAATCGGCCGGCGATTGTCTCGTGCGATGTCGCATCTCTTTTTGGCCGATTGATTAATTTTGACCAATGGCGTCTATTGGCCGCCGCTAGTACACGCATCGTCCCATGCGGGCGTTCCGCTCGTTGGCCGCCTTCGACTACGAGGATTCGACGCTATGAGTAGTGCATACATCGTCGCGGCCGTGCGGACGGCTGGCGCCCGCAAGGCCAGCCGTCTTTCGGGTTGGCATCCCGCCGATCTCGCCGGCAAGATTCTTGATGCGTTGGTCGATCGGGTGAACGCCGATCCGGCCCTGATAGAGGACGTGATCATGGGGTGCGTCACGCAGACGGGCGAACAGGCGCTCAACGTGGCGCGCAATGCGGTGCTTTCCTCCAAACTGCCCGACAGCGTCCCCGGAACGTCCGTAGACCGGCAGTGCGGCTCCTCGCAGCAGGCGATTCACTTCGCGGCGCAGGCGGTGATGTCCGGCGCCATGGACATCGTGATTGCGGCCGGCGTGGAGAGCATGAGTCGCGCGCCGTTGGGCCTGTCCGTGCAACTGCCCGCGAAGAACGGATTCGGCCAACCCACGGGAATGAACATGGGCGCGCGATATCCCGGCGTACAATTCAGCCAGTTCAGCGGCGCGGAGATGATGGCTCGGAAGTACGAGCTCAGCAAAGATCGGCTCGACGAATAC
>DATAFY010000438.1:0-3694 GCA_036257205.1 Steroidobacter sp.
ATCACGGCCGCATTGTCGCGATATGCGGACAGCACGCCATGCGGGTTGCGGGCGTGCGTGTTCCTGATCATTGCGAACAGGGAGTTGTCCTGCCGCTCCCCGTCGATGATCCACTCGGCGTTAAAGATCTTGTGCCGACAGTGTTCGGAGTTCGCCTGCGCGAACATCATGAGTTCGACGTCGGTGGGATCGCGCCCCAACCGCTGAAAGCTGGCGGCTAGATAGTCGATCTCGTCCTCCGAAAGCGCGAGCCCCATGACGGCGTTCGCCTCCACGAGCGCTGCGCGGCCGCGCTCGCGCAGCGCAATGGCGGCGAGCGGGCGCGGCGGTTCGTGAGCAAACAGCTGCGCTGCGTCGGCGAAATCGAATACCGCGCTTTCGGTCATGCGGTCATACAGGACCGGCGCGATCGCGCTCAGCTCGGAGCGCCCCAGCGGCTCGACGCTCCGCAGTTCGTAGAACAGGCCGCGTTCGATGCGCTCGACGCTCTCGAGCCCGCAAACGTGCGCAATGTCCGTCGCCTTACTGGACCACGGCGAGATGGTGCCCGGACGCGGAATGACGACGATCCGAGGCCTAGAGGTCCCTGACTCAACGCTCGAGCCGCGGCTCGCAACGCGAGGCCCATAGGTGAGCAACGCATCGAGGACCTTTCGTTCCTCATCCCGCAACGCACGCCGGACTTGCGCGAAATGAACGAACCGCGCCGTCAGCGACTGAACCGCCGGATGACGTGAGCGGACGGCTGCGAGAAGTTTGTTGATCCGGAAATCGGAGAGTGCGGGCGCGCCGGTCAGTATCAGCATCTGAAAAGAATGCACTGGGCTGTGGGCGGTAGGGGGTGGGCGCGCGATTATCCTCCACCCGCGGCATTCAGCCTACGGCTGTAGACGTTACTTCTTGCCGTCGCCGGGCGTATACATCGGAAACGGGAATTGTGCGACGTTCGAGCCGCCCTCAACCGCGCTTACTTTGCTGACGCCCTGCTTGCGAACTTCATCCACGCGCAGCACGGAATGCAACGGCAGGTACGTGCGCTTGACTCCTTCAAATTCCCCCTTCACCTTCTCCTCTGATGGGTCCACGACGACCGCTGAGCGTTCGCCAAAGACAAGCTCTTCGACTTCCAGAAAACCGAAGAGCGAGCCGTGGCTGACCTTGCGGGCATAGATCTCGTAGACCTTGCCCTGGTTGACGAAAACGACTTTAAAAATGTGACTGGCTGCCATCTTGCCGCCGGATCGGGTTGGTAGGCTCCCTCGCATATTACATAGCGCGGGCTCTACGCGTCAGGCGCCCGGCCCGTTTCGCAAGCTTTTCCTGGACATGGCTCTCAAACTCCGCGTCATCAGCGACCAATACAAGCAGCTCGGCAAGCGCAGCTCGCAGGCTTTTGGGCCTTCGGGCGGCCGCATTGGCCGCGCCGACGACAACGACTGGGTGCTTCCTGACGAGAACCGCTACGTTTCCAGCCACCACTGCAAAGTGAGCTTCCGCGCGGGCCAATGGCTGCTGGAGGACACCAGCACGAATGGCGTGTTTATCAACGGCTCGAACACACCGGGGTCCAGCCCCTACTCGCTGCAGGACGGCGACCGCCTACGCCTGGGCGACTACGAGATCCTGGTGAGCCTTAATGAGCGCACCGAAGCTGCCGCGAACCCCGGACGGCAGGCGCCGCCCCAGCCTCAACCGCAGTCCCACTCCAGCAGCGCTCGAAGAGCAGCCGCAGCGCCCGTCGAAGACCTGGGCGAGGAGCTCGACCTGACGGATTTGCTCAGCGCGTCCATGATCACGCGCGGCCTAAAAAACCCTGCATCCGGGCCGATGCCGGCTGCACCCGCGACGCTCGCCGCGACGACGCCGCCCCCTCCCTCGGCGCAACCCGCACCGAAACCGGCGAATCGGCCCGAGTTGCTCGACATTGATCAACTCCTGGGACTCGCGCCTGCTGCGAAAGCGCCTCCGCCGGCGCCCGCACCGACTAAACCGGCGCGCAGCGGCGTTACGTCCCAGCTCGAGCAGCCGCCGGCCGCAAACGCCAAGGCGCCGGGGCCTGAGGACTGGCAGATGCAGACGCGTCCATACAACCGAAAGATGCTGGAAGCCGCGCTTGCCTCTGCGTCTACGTCCTCCTCTACGATGAGCGTGCGCAAGCTCGACAAGAGCGACTTGAGCCGCCGGGGAGCTGAAACAGTCGCAGATGCCGCAGGCGTTGAGGCTTTCTGCCGCGGCGCCGGCATCGATCCGAGTTCGCTGCACGGCGACGCCCGAAACGCGCTTCTAACGCTCGCCGGCCAGTTGCTGCGTGAAGTAGCGCTCAGCCTGATGGAAGCGCTCAAAAGCCGCGCCGATCTGGGCAGTCGTTTGCGGCAGGGCCAGTCGGCCGCACAGCCCGGCGAGGCCAATCCGCTCAAATCGGCGACCAGCGTAGAAGAGGCGTTGCGCAAGCTTCTGGATCCGTTCAGCAGCCGCTACCTTGCGCCCATCGAGACGATACGCGACTCGTTCGCCGACCTGCGAAACGATCAAGCCGCGCTGACTGCATCCGTCCAATCCGCGCTCGATGAGCTGATGGGCCGGATCGATCCAAAAGAACTCCAGGAACGATTCGACCGTGGCCTGAAGCGAGGCGCTGGAACGGGCGCCGCGGACAAGATCAAGTACTGGGACTTGTACGTGGAGTTCTTTCAGGCGCTCAATCAGCGCAACGAGCAGGGACTGCCCACGTTGTTTGCCGAAGAGCTCGCCCGATCGTACGCCGAACGCAGCGCTCAGAAGAAGCGTTAAGGTTTCGCCTTCAGATTGCGCAATCCGTGCGCCCTACGCGCGGCCTTTGAGTGGGCCAGGTTTTGTCCAGCCTTGTTATTTCACGTGGGACGGTTGTGGTTGGTTGTGCTTGTCGACCAGCACCACCACGGGCCGATAAGTCTCGAGCTCCGCCTCTGAGTAAACGGAGTACGCGCAGATGATCAGAAGGTCGCCGACCATTGCCTTGCGGGCAGCCGCGCCGTTCAGCGAAATTTGGCCTGAACCTCGCGGCGCTTTGATGATGTAAGTCGAGAAGCGCTCGCCGTTCGCGACATTGTAGAGCTCGATGTATTGGTATTCGCGCAACCCCGCCGCATCGAGCAGCGCCTCGTCGATCCCGCACGAGCCTTCGTAGTCCAGATCGGCCTGCGTCACTCGCACGCGGTGAAGCTTGGCCTGAAGCATTGTCCGCAACATGGAAAGTCGAGGTGATTCCGCGAAAAGCGCTGGACATTGCCCGTCTGGACAGACAGTGTCAAGCTTGGATGCATTTCCACTTCTACGCCTGACGAACGCCAAAAGGAGTCTTCCACCGCGCCGAATCGCGCGGCAGCGGAAGATTCGCCGTGATGAGCGCTGCAAGCGCGACTGTCGCTAGCGCGCGGCCTGCGCATCCACCGTAATCTCACGCTGCGCCGGCGGACCGCTATCGGTCGCCACCCAATCGAGGATGTCCATGTAGCTGCGGATGTTTTCCACGTAGCGAACCGGCTCCCATCCTCTGGCGTACCCGCGCTTTACGCGCGTGTACCATTTCACCTGCGTGAGCAAGGGCAGGTGCTCGCGTACGTCGGCCCATGAATCGGGGTTCTTCCCATGCACTTGCGTGAGGATGCGGGCGTCCTCCAGATGCCCGACGCCCACGTTGTACGCCGCCAGCGCG
>DATAFY010000479.1:0-5664 GCA_036257205.1 Steroidobacter sp.
GCCTCCCACGGGGCGATGGGCAAGCTTAGAGTGACGTCGCGGCCATCCACCTGGAAACGCCGATGCGGACGGAATTCGATCTCCAGATACAGATCGCCCGCCGGCCCGCCCCCGACGCCCGCGCTGCCTTGGCCCTGAAGCCGTATGCGCTGGCCTTCTACCACTCCGGCCGGAATCGCGACCTTAAGCGTGCGAGGTTTGACGGCGACGCGGCCTTCGTCGGTGAGGTGCGGCGACTTGAGCTCGATCGTCTGCGACCCGCCGCGGTATGCGTCTTCGAGATCAATCTGAATCTTCGCAACGTGATCTTCTCCCGCAGCGGAAAAGTTGCGCGCGCGACCGCTGCGCGCTTGGCCGAACGGACTGCGTGAGCCGAACAGTGAGGAGAAGAAGTCGCTGAAGCCGCCATCCTCGGCCTCGCCGAAGGAGGTCGTGAACTCGAATCCTCGCCCCCAATCCGGCGGCGGCCGGAAATCCTGGCCTGCGCGCCAGTTAGAGCCGAGTTGATCGTACGCTGCGCGTTTTTCCGGATCTTTGAGAACTTCGTAGGCCTCCTGCACCTCCTTGAATCTCTCTTCAGCGTTCGGCTCCTTGCTCACGTCAGGGTGATACTTGCGCGCGAGCTTCCGGTACACGCGCTTGATCTCGTCCTGACTCGCATCGCGAGCGAGGCCCATGATCTTGTAGTAATCCTTGAAGTTCATGTCGTAAGTTTTCTTAACTGTCGAGCAATGTCAACCCAACAACTACATGAAAATGCCGCTGTAATGTTCACTGGAATTAAACGTTAGCTAAGTAGGCGGACGGCGCTCCGCAAACCGCAGTCCAACACGATTACGCGATCTTGGAAGACCAAGTCGCAATGTAGATTGCGACATTGATCCGCTCTTTCAACGTTGCATCGCACTTGTTCGCGGCGCGCCGTTTGTGTTCATCAACGCCGCCTCCATAAAGCTCAGGATCCTCGTCTGGACGGCGCCGGCTTGGTCGTCCGGCATCCGCTCGTACGAGCGCCGCTTTGCTTACGCGCGCGGGCTGGACGCCAGGTGCGGAAACGCCCAGAACCGCTTACCCCGAGCGCATCGCCCGCGCGGCAAGTACTGGCTGTTCAGCGACACGCCGGCGGGCGCACAGGGGAGCGCCAGTCTGTACTCGCCCATCGAAAACGCCAAAAGCCAACGGCATCGAGCCGCCTATCTCACGCGCGACTGCACGCGCACACCCACGCCTCGGGACTTCGACTGCTCCCCCTTTGGACCTCAAAGCCGAACTGAGAAGTTCGCCGCGATACAGCTGAACCGTGGAGGAGCATCTGTGCGCGGTCAACGCGCGTTCTCGGTGAGCGAAAGCGCGCAGAGGCCACCGAAAGCTCTAGATCGGTGGACTCAGCGAGCAGCGGAAGCGCGAAGCGGCTCGAAATAAAGAATACGCAGCTTGGCGGCAAGCGCGCCCGGCGGTTGGCAGCGAGGTAGAAAGCACCCGTCGCCCTTGTCGGCCAGCGCGTTCCTCTGCGGCTGATTCCAAGCCCCATCCAGGCCGCCTTTCGCGCAGCTCGCATGCATCGACACCGTATGAAAGCCGCGGCCGCGGCCGGCGCGGTCAGCGCGCCGAAGTGTCGGAAAGCTTGTCACCGCGTATGACGGGTTTGCGCACCAAAGCTGCGCGCGGGCGGCGGTCGCCGCGCTAAACTGGTGCGGCTGGAAGGACCTCTTCGAGCACTGTGAAGGATTTGCATCTTGCTGTAGCGTGCGTTTGCGCGGCACAGAACGTGCATTGCATGCCGCGCGATCGTCGGCGTCGCGACGTCCTGCGAACCTGACCTCGAGCGCCCAGCGAATCTTTGACCGTCCCGCACTTCGAACAGGAGCCCAAGGGGAATGAAACTCATCAGTGCAATCATCAAGCCCTTCAAACTCGACGACGTGCGCGCCGCGCTTTCGGAAATCGGCGTCTCGGGAATGACGGTGACCGAGGTGAAGGGCTTCGGTCGTCAACGCGGCCACACAGAGCTGTATCGCGGCGCGGAGTACGTCGTCGACTTCGTCCCCAAGACGCGCATTGAAGTCGCGGTGAAAGACGCGCTGGTCGATCAGGTCGTGGAGGCAATTATCAACGCCGCCAAGACCGGCAAGGTGGGCGACGGAAAGATCTTCATCACGAACCTTGAGCGCGTGCTGCGCATTCGCACCGGTGAAACCGACGATCAGGCTCTCTGAGGCCCGGTCCGGCGGAGCCGGGCCAGCCATCGCGCCCGCTCAGGAAATCCACGGCCGCGACGCCTCTGCAATTCGCGGCCTCGCCGGACGACCGGCGCTAGTCATACAGCCGATGATCGTGCGTACTCCATGTCGCCGCGCGCGGGGATCATGCGCGCAGCGTGGTGGCTCCGCGTAGGATGGCAAGCGCGCCGCTTCTGACCACCTCGAGCACCTGGCCGTACTTGCCCGCTTCGGAGATGAATTTGTTGATGTGCAATTCACTGTCAGTCAGCTCGACGGTGAAGCTTTCGACTTCATCGGACAGCACACGGGCGCCGGCTCCTTGCACGCACGCCTGCAGCGGGGCTAATTGCGGGGCCGAGGTTTTCAACTTGAGCAGCAGTAGTTCGCGCTCGACGTGCTGATCGCGCGTTACGTCATCGACATTGACGACGTCGATGAGCTTGAGCGATTGATTCACGATCTGAGCGACCACTTCATCCGTGCCCGTCGTCACGAGCGTGAGTCTGGAGACGGTGGGATCATCAGTCGGCGCCACATTGAGCGATTCGATGTTATACCCCCGCGTCGAGAACAGGCTTGTTACGCGAGTCAGGGCGCCGACTTCGTTCTGCAGCAGGAGCGAAATGATGTGGCGCTTGCGTGTGGACATCGAGGCGGTTCCTTCTGGCCGATGGGTCAGCTGAGACCCTCTTACAGGCCTCGCCAACGTCGTCATTCAGGGAGTGAGTCGGGCTTGTGATCTTGGAAGCATACGGGAAGCGGGTCAGGGGCAGGAAGCAGAACCGAGCGTGCAGCCGGGCTGGCTCGGACCGCGACGGACCTTAGAGCCGTCGCCGGCGCCTCGGCCGTTTTGCGCCTGGTGTTTTTTTGATTTTCTTCACCGCCGCCCGTCGCGACTCCCGATACCCGCCGTCACTGGTGAGCGTGCGCTTGTGCTGCTAGTCTGTTGCACTGCATTGCAAACGGTTCTTCCCGGCCAACCGGGCATTAGCTGTCGGAATATCCTGTGAAAGAGAGCCCTGCCGCGCTCGGCGCAAACGTGCACCCCCTTGCCGGAAAACAAATGTCCGGCGCGGAGATCATCGTGCAGGTGCTCGCGGACGAGGCGGTAGACACGGTCTTCGGCTATAGCGGCGGCGCCATCCTGCCCACGTACGACGCCATCTTCGTCTACAACCAGACGCATGCACGGCCGGACGGGGGGCAGCCGATGCCCCTAATCGTGCCTGCAAACGAACAGGGCGCCGGTTTCATGGCGGCAGGCTATGCGCGCGCCAGCGGTAAAGTGGGTGTTTGCCTCGTAACCTCCGGACCCGGCGCCACGAACACCGTGACGCCGGTTCGTGATTGCATGGCGGATTCGATTCCGATCGTTGTGATCTGCGGACAAGTGCCTACGGGGGCCATCGGGAGCGACGCGTTCCAGGAAGCGCCGGTCGCGAGCCTCATGGGGTCAGTCGCGAAGCACGTCTTTCTTGTGACCGATCCTACGAAACTGGAGGCGACGATCCGCACGGCCTTCGAGATTGCGCGCACCGGCCGGCCGGGCCCCGTGGTGATCGATATCCCAAAGGACGTTCAGAACTGGCGCGGCGTCTTCCAGGGAGGCGGGCATCTTCCGGTCACAGGCTATCGCAGCCGTATGAACCGGCTGTTGCGCAGCGAGCTGACAGATGCGCAGTGCGCCGACTTCTTCGCAAAACTCGGCGAGGCGAAGCGGCCCGTTATCTACGCAGGAGGGGGCGTCATTCAGTCGCGTGCAGCGCCGGCCTTGCGTGAGTTCGCCCTGGGATTCGATATCCCTGTGGTCACGACGCTGATGGGCCTCGGCGCCTTCGAAACCACTCATCGGCTGTGCATGCGCATGCTGGGCATGCACGGCGCAGCGTTCGCGAATTATGCAGTGGAGGATTGCGATTTTCTGTTCGCGCTCGGCGCGCGCTTTGACGACCGCGTCGCCGGTGATCCGCCGAACTTCGCGCCCAACGCGAAGCACATCGCGCAGATCGACATCGACGCCTCCGAGATCAACAAGGTGAAGCAGGTCGGCTGGCGTTACGTGGGGCTGCTCCCGCAGGCGCTGCGCGTCCTGAGCAACTATGGCCGCCGCATCGCCTTCAAACGCGACTGGTCCGCATGGCGCGAGCACTGTTCGACGCTCAAAGAGACGTACGCGATGAACTACGATCGGGCGAGCGCACGGATACAGCCGTACTACGTGATCGAGGAGATCAACAAGCACACGAAGGGCGAGGCGATCATCACGACAGGCGTGGGTCAGCATCAGATGTGGGCCGCGCAGTACTTCGACTTCAGACAGCCGCGCTTATGGCTGACCTCCGGCAGCATGGGCACGATGGGATTCGGCTTGCCGGCCGCCATCGGCGCGCAGATCGCGAATCCTGGCAGGTTGGTCATCGACATCGACGGCGATGCGAGCATCCGGATGAACCTGGGCGAGCTCGAGACCGTTACCACGTACGATCTGCCGGTAAAGGTCGTCGTGCTCAACAATTTCGGCGACGGGATGGTGAAGCAGTGGCAGAAGCTGTTCTTCAAAGGCCGGTTGTCCGCCAGCGACAAGTCGCTGCATAAGAAGGATTTCATCAAGTCTGCTCAATCGGACGGATTCCCTTTCGCCGTGCGATTGGAACGCAAGGAAGACGTGCCGCGAGTCGTGAAGGAGTTCATTGATTTTAAGGGGCCCGCCTTCCTCGAGGTGATGATCGATCCGGACGCCGGCGTGTATCCGATGGTCGGGCCGGGTCAGGCATATGACGAAATGATCACCGGCGATCACATTCCTTCGCGCCGCAAGCACAAGATCCGTCCGCCCGGCGCATCCGAAATGTTCTGAAGAAGGGCTCGAGGCGGTGAGGACTGCCCAGATCCAGCGGCGGCCGGCGCATCTTGATCGAGCCCCCGCGTAGTCCGGAGTGTATGCGCACTGTGCAATCTGGCGCTGCTTGCGCGCGTACCGGGCGCTTGCAGAGCGCGTCTTGGGTCGCTTGTTTCCTGAGTTCGTCTGCTGACGTGGACACAAGCGCTGTCGCCCGGAGGCAAGCGAAAGCGCGCATTTGAGGCTGTCCAGGTCTTCCGCTTCGCGCCGCGCCCCCTCAGCGTTGGAGCCGCTCAAAGCCGAACCCAAACAAAAGGGGCGAGCTTCGCGCCTCGCCCCTCTCGGTCCGGCAAGCGGAAGATGTATCAGAAGATCTCGAACAAGCCCGCGCCGCCCATGCCTCCGCCGATGCACATGGTGACGACGCCGTACTTCGCCCCGCGGCGTTTGCCTTCGATGAGAAGGTGGCCCGTCATGCGCGCGCCGGACATGCCGTAAGGATGTCCGATCGAGATCGCCCCGCCCGAGACGTTCAGCTTCTCATTCGGTATCCCGAGTCTGTCGCGGATATACAGGACCTGGCTCGCGAACGCCTCGTTCAGT
>DATAFY010000585.1:0-10499 GCA_036257205.1 Steroidobacter sp.
TTCACGCTCTATCCATGTGCCCGTCGGATTGTTCGGGTTGGCGATGAACACTAGGCGCGTTTTCGGGCTGACCAGGGCCGCGATCGCGTTTAGATCGTGGCCGAGCGGCATCTCATGTTCAGCCGGATACGCGGGCGCCACACGCGCCGCGGCGCCTGTCGCTTGCACAGCGATGGGGTACACAGCAAAGGCGTAGCGTGAATAGACGGCTTCGACCTGCGGCGTGAGAAAAGCCTCAGCAATCAAGACCAGAACGTCGTTCGAACCGTTTCCCAGCGTGATCTGGCTGACGGAGCAACCATGCTTGCGGGCGAGCGCCTGCTTGAGGGCGAAACCACCGCCGTCCGGATACAGCCCGATCTGGCGTGAGGACTCCGCGATCGCCGCCAGTGCACGCGGGCCGGGGCCCAGCGGGTTTTCATTCGACGCAAGCTTGATGCTGTCGCGAATTCCGTACTCGCGCTCGAGTTCCTCGATCGGTTTGCCGGGCACGTAAGGCGCGAGGGTGCGAACGCCGGGCGCGGCCAGTATTTGTGGGTTGAACGTCATATGTTGACTACGACCGAACCTGACCGGACAAATCTTACCTTACGCCCACTGCGCGGAGCTGGCCTCAGCGCTGGGGACTCGAACCGTTCACAGCACCGCCGCCGGGTACGATCCCAATATTCGAAACAGCGACGCCCGCTCCTTCAGCTCCTCCAGCGCTTGCTTGAGCGGCGCTTCCTCAGCGTGCCCCAGCACATCGATGAAGAACACGTAGTCCCATTTGCGGCGGCGCGATGGCCGCGATTCGATGCGCGTCATGCTGATGCTGTTGCGTGCGAAGGGCTCGAGCAGGCGAAAAAGCGCCCCTGGCGCCTGCGCGTCTCCCACGGACAGAAGCAGCGTCGTTTTGTCTTTGCCGCTCGCACTGAACAGCTTGCGGCCGATGACCAGGAATCGCGTCGTATTGTCCTGCGAATCCTCGATTTCCGGCACGATGATGTTTAGCCCGTACACTTCCGCCGCCGCTTGACCGCCGATCGCAGCCGTGCCGTCCTCATCGCGCGCGCGCCGAGCCGCTTCGGCGTTGCTGCTGACTGGGACGCGCTCCACCTCGGGTAGGTGCTCGTTCAGCCAGTGGCGACATTGTGCGAGCGATTGCTGGTGCGAGCACACGCGCTTGATCCCTTCCAGTCCACGCATCGCGCCCATCAGGTGCTGGTGAATGCGCAGCTCGACCTCGCCGCAAATCTTCAGCGGCGAGCTGAGAAACATATCCAGCGTGTTGTTCACCGTCCCTTCCGTAGAGTTCTCGATGGGAGCGACGCCGAAATCGGCATGCGCCGCCTGCACCTCCTCGAACACTTCGCTGATGGTCGCGAGCGGCAGCGCTCGCACTGAATGTCCGAAGTGCTTTAGCACCGCCTGCTGCGAAAACGTCCCCTCCGGACCGAGAAAAGCCACTTTGAGCGGCTCCTGTTGGGCGAGACAGGCCGACATGATCTCGCGAAACAGACGCGCGATTTCTTCGTTGCGCAGCGGCCCTTTGTTGCGTTCGATCGCGCTCCTGAGCACCTGCGCCTCGCGTTCGGGGCGATAGAAATCCGCGGTGGCCAGGCCCTGCGCCGTTTTGGAGGCCCCGACTTGCTGCGCCACGCGCGCACGCTCGTTCAGCAACTCCTGGATCTGCTGGTCGATGCCGTCGATACGCTCGCGGTTGGCGGCGAGATCGTTCCGCGGAGCCGCTCGCGGCCGCCTGAGGGCGCCGGCTGTTTGTGTCTTGGGTTTGCGCTTCATCAGACCACGTAGGTTTCGGGCCCCCAGGCCCGAGGGGATTGTTCAACTACTGCTTCCCTCGAGGCAGCCGCCCCGAGTCTCACATGCGGGCAGACGCCGCGAGCGCTGCAATTTCAGCACATATCGAGCCGCAGGCGCCGCTATGCCAGCGCGCGCACGGCCAGTACGCCGCTGATGCGACGAACGGCCTCGATCACGGCGTCGGGCACTGCGCCATCGACATCGATCAGGGTATACGCCAGCTCGCCTCGCGACTTGTTCAGCAGATCCGCGATGTTCAGGCCAGCCGCTGCAAGTGCGGTCGAAATCTGCCCCACCATGTTTGGAACGTTCTCGTTCGCAATCGCAAGCCGGGTCGCACCCGCCGTCCGCGGCAGCACCGCTTCAGGGAAATTGACCGAATTGCGGATATTCCCATTCTCCAGGAATTCGCGCAGCGTCTCCGCGACGATCATCGCGCAGTTCTCTTCCGCTTCCCCGGTCGAGGCGCCCAGGTGCGGCAGCGCCACCACCTTCGGATGATCCTTGAGCTTTGCCGTTGGGAAATCGCAGATGTATGAACCGAGCTTGCTGCTGTTCAAGGCGTCGAGAACGCCCTCATCGTCGACGATGCCCGCGCGCGCAAAGTTGAGGACCACGCCATTGCTCTTCAAGAGGCGCAGTCGGGCCGCGTTGACCAGACCGCGCGTCCCCTCAAGAAGCGGGACGTGCACCGTCACCATGTCGCATCGCGAAAAAAGATCGTCGAGCGACAGTGCCTGCTCCACGCCGGAGGAGAGCTGCCAAGCTCGTTGCACTGTGATCTGCGGATCGAATCCAAGCACCCGCATGCCAAGCAAATGCGCCGCGTTCGCGACTTCGACGCCGATCGCGCCCAGCCCGATCACGCCCAGCGTGCGACCGGGCAGCTCATATCCCACGAATTTCTTCTTCCCCTTCTCCACAGCCTCCTCGAGCGCAGCGCCCTCGCCCTTCAGATTGCGGACGTATTCCCAGGACTGGCAGATGTTGCGAGCGGCGAGAAACAGTCCGGCGATGACCAACTCCTTGACTGCGTTCGCGTTGGCGCCGGGCGCATTGAAAACGACCACGCCCCGTTTCGAGAGCTTCGCAACCGGAATGTTGTTCGTGCCGGCGCCTGCCCGAGCCACAGCCTTGACGCTCGCAGGGACGTCCATCTCGTGCATGTCAGCCGACCGGACCAAGACCGCGTCCGGATGACCTATCTCGGAGGCGACCTCATAGCGATCGCGCGGGAGGCGGTCGAGGCCGCGCACTGAGATGTGGTTGAGCTTGAGAATCCTAAAAGACATATCAGAAAGCGACTGGTGAGGTGAATGGCGAGACGGTGACTAGCGACCCCGGCGAACGCACGTCCGCTTGGACTTGAGCATCACCCGTGCCGGCGCTCGAACTCCTTCATGAAACTCACCAGCGCGTCGACGCCTTCCAACGGCATGGCATTGTAGAGACTGGCGCGCATGCCGCCGACCGAACGATGGCCTTCCAGCGTCGCCAGACCGACCGCCTTGGCTTCCGCAATGAAAGTCTTGTCGAGCTCCGGCTTCGCGAGCGTGAAGGGCACGTTCATCCAGGAGCGCGCATCCCGCGCGACTGGGTTGCTATAGAACTGAGAGGCGTCGATCGTCCCGTAGAGTTTTTCGGCCTTGGCGCGGTTGCGCTGGCCCATCGCCTGCAGACCGCCCTGCCGCTTCAACCACTGGAAGACCAGGCCCGCCACGTACCAGGAGTACGTGGGCGGGGTGTTCAACATAGATCCTTCCTGCGCCATCGCCGTAAGATTCATGAACGCCGGGGTGTCTGGTCGAGCCCGGCCCAACAGATCCTCGCGGACGATCACCACGGTCAGTCCCGCCGGCCCGATGTTTTTCTGGGCGCCGGCGTAGATCAGACCGAACTTCGATACATCGATCGGGCGGGACAGAATCGTTGAGGACATGTCCGCCACGAGCGGCGCGGCCCCGACTTCCGGCACGAAGTGAAACTCGACGCCGCCGATCGTCTCGTTCGGCGTGTAGTGCACATAGGCGGCGTTGTGCGTGGGCTTCCAGCTTGCGACCGCGGGAATCGACGTGTACGGCTCGCCCGCATCGGCGGCCAGATTGACCTTCGCGTAGTGCTTCGCCTCACCAATGGCCTTCTTGGACCAGGCACCCGTGTTTGCGTAGTCCACTACGCTGTCCGGCGTCGTGAGGTTCATGGGCACGCCGGCGAATTGCGCCGTGGCGCCGCCCTGGAGGAACAGTACCTTGTAGTTCTTCGGAACCGCGAGTAGATCTCGCAGGTCTGCTTCGGCCTGCTCCGCAATCGAGACGAAAGCCTTGCCCCGATGGCTCATCTCCATCACGGACATGCCCGTGCCGCGCCAGTCGAGCAGTTCCTCGCGAGCCTGCTCGAGAACCTCCAATGGAAGCGCTGCCGGACCGGGGCTGAAATTGAATACTCGCGCCATGGTATGACTGGAAAGTGTCTGCGGATCCGTGGAGACAATGATGGATCGTACCGCCGCGAGCGCTCAGAACATGCGGTTCTGAGCCTATTCCGCCGGCTCGCCGCCCTCCTCTGCATCAGCGCCTTCGGCGATGATGCGTTCGAGCCCGACGAGGCGATCCCCCTCATCAAGCCTGATCAGGCGCACGCCCTGCGTATTGCGTCCCTGCTCCGAAATATCGCTCACGGGCGTGCGCACCAGCGTACCGCTCGAGCTGATCAGCATGATCTCATCGTCGGGTTTGGTGAGCAGTGCGCCCACCATGCGGCCGTTGCGCTCGGTGATCTGTAGTGCGATGACGCCCTGGCCGCCTCGGCCGTGGATTGGGAAGTCTTGGATGGGCGTACGTTTGCCGTACCCGTTCTCGGAGGCGGTCAGGACCATCCCCTGCTCGTCTACGATGATCAATGAGATGACTTCCTCTTCTGGCGGGAGGCGGATGCCGCGCACGCCCGCCGCCGTGCGACCCATCGGGCGCACGTCGTTCTCGTCGAAACGAATCGCTTTTCCACCGCTCGAGCACAGGATGAGCTGTTTTGCGCCGTCGGTGATGTCCACGCCGACGAGGCGGTCGCCTGATTCGAGCTCGATCGCGATGATGCCGGCCTGCCGCGGACGCGAAAACGCCTCGAGAGAGGTTTTCTTGACGGTGCCCTGGGCGGTCGCCATGAACACGAACTTATTCTCTTCGAACTCGTGTATCGGCACGACGGCGTTGATGCGCTCGCCTTCCTGCAGCGGCAGGAGATTCACGATCGGCTTGCCGCGCGAGCCGCGGCTCGCCTGCGGCAGCTGATACACCTTGAGCCAGTAGAGCTTGCCGGCGCTGGAGAAACACAGCAACGTATCGTGCGTGTTGGCCACGAAGAGCTTATCGATGAAATCCTCGTCCTTGACCGCGGTCGCGGCCTTGCCGCGCCCGCCGCGCCGTTGCGCCTGGTACGCCGTGACCGGCTGAGCCTTCGCGTAACCGCCGTGCGACAGCGTGACAACCACGTCCTGCTGCTCGATGAGATCTTCGATCGTCAGGTCAGCGTGGTCCTGCACAATCTCCGTGCGGCGCTTGTCGCCGTACTTCGCGCGCACGTCTTCGAGCTCCGCCCGAATGACGGCGAGCAGCCGTTCGGGCCGCGCGAGAATGTCCGCAAGATCCTGAATCTGGACGAGCAGTTCCTGAAACTCCGTCCAGATCTTGTCCTGCTCGAGACCCGTAAGGCGGTGAAGCCGCAGATCGAGAATGGCCTGCGCCTGTGCGTCGGACAGCCGATAGCCGGCTGCGCTCAGGCCGAACTCGCCGGACAACCCGTCCGGTCGGGTGACGACCTGCCCGGCGCGCTCCAGCATCTGCGGCACTGCGCCGGGTCCCCACGTTCGGCCCATCAGCGCGACCTTGGCCTCCGCCGGCGACGGCGATGCCTTGATCGTCGCAATGACTTCGTCGATGTTGGCCAGCGCCACGGTCTGGCCTTCAAGGATATGAGCCCGTTCGCGCGCCTTGCGCAGGTCGTAGACTGTGCGTCGCGTGACGACCTCGCGTCGGTGGCGCAAAAACGCCTCGAGCATCTCTTTGAGATTGAAGAGCTTCGGCTGGCCGTCCTGCAGGGCCACCATGTTGATGCCGAACACGGATTCCATGGGGGTGTGCTTGAACAGATTGTTCAGCACGACATCGGCCACCTCGCCCCGCTTGAGCTCCACGACGATGCGCATGCCGTCCTTGTCGGATTCATCGCGCAAGCCGTCGCTCGCGACGCCGTCGATGACTTTCTCGCGCACTAGCTCCGCGATGCGCTCGAGCAGCCTTGCTTTGTTCACTTGATAGGGCAGCTCGGTGATGATGATCGCCTGCCTGCCCTTGTCGTCCTCTTCGATCTGCGTGCGGGCCCGAACATACAGCCGTCCGCGCCCCGTCAGGTACGCCGCCGCAATCTCCTGCGATCCATTGATGATCCCCGCGGTCGGGAAATCCGGGCCGGGGATGTGCTGCATCAGGCCGCCGATCGAAATCTCCGGGTCATCGATGAGCGCGATGCAGGCGCTGACGACTTCGCTGAGATTGTGGGGCGGGATGTTCGTCGCCATCCCGACCGCGATGCCGGAGGCGCCGTTGACCAGCAGATTCGGCGCACGCGTCGGCAGCACGACCGGCTCCTGCTCCTTGCCGTCGTAGTTGTCGACGAAATCGACGGTCTCCTTGCCGATGTCCGCGAGCAGTTCGGATGCGAGCGCGGTCATGCGGCATTCCGTATACCGGTAGGCGGCCGGCGGGTCTCCGTCGATCGAACCGAAATTGCCCTGACCGTCGATCAGCATGTAGCGCATCGAGAAGTTCTGGGCCATGCGCACGAGCGCGTCGTACGCCGAAGCGTCGCCGTGCGGGTGGTATTTGCCGAGCACGTCGCCGACCACGCGGGCGCACTTGACGTACGGACGGGTCGCAACGTTGTTGCTCTCGTGCATCGCATACAAAATGCGGCGATGGACGGGTTTCAAACCGTCGCGCACGTCCGGGAGCGCACGTCCAACGATCACGCTCATTGCATAATCGAGATACGACTGGCGCATCTCGTCTTCGAGATTGACGTGCAGAATTTCGCGGGCGATTTCGGCCATGCAGTGTTCTGTCAATGCTCACTTGGCGGCGGACGGCCGCGCTTGACGTCGCGCCGGTCCATTCTCGGCGGCCATCCTATGGAACCGGGCTCAAACGCACGGCGCGTGCGCAAAACCCGGTTGGCGAAGTTGCGAATCTTAGCACAGCCGCGGCCCTCTCCGAAGGCTTCGCGGGCGTTGCGCCAGCTATACTTCCGGCCCGGTTTCGCTCGCGCATTTTCATGGAACACATCGACACGCTGATCACGGCTCGCTGGATCGTTCCGATCGAGCCTGAGAACCAGGTGCTCGAGGACCACGCGATCGCCATCCGGCAGGGACGCATTGTCGCGCTCTTGCCCCGCGCCGAGGCCTCGCGGCGATTTGTCTCTGCGCAGACCTGCAGTCGGCCCAACCATGTGGTGCTGCCGGGGTTCGTGAACGCGCACACACAGGCCGCCGCGTCCCTGCTCAGGGGCGCCGTGCAACACGCGGGCGCAGACCCGCGGCTCAAGACGCCCTTGGCGGCCATCGAGCCGCGTTGGATGGATGCGGATTACGTACGCGATGGAACGGCGCTCGCCATCGCCGACATGCTGACCAGCGGCGTCACGTGCTTCGCAGATGCGCATCTGTTTCCGGAAGCAATCGCACAAACCGCGTCCGCAGCACGCATCCGCGCCTGCGTCGGGCTGCCCATCTGCGAAGCGCAGAGCCTTTGGGCGGGCGACATCGATGAATGCTTCGAAAAAGGGCTCAGGCTCCATGATGATTACCGCGAGGATCCGCTGATCAGCACCGCGTTCGCGCCCGATGCACCCTGCGCGCTGAGCGACGCCGCACTCGCCCGTCTCAGGCGCAATGCCGACGAGCTCGAGTTGCCGATCACGTTGCCTCTCAACGAGACTCCAGAAGGAGGGTCCGCTGGTGAGCGCACGCTCGAGCGGCTCGAGCGGCTTGGCCTTACATCGCCGCTCCTTGCCGCCGTACACATGGTCCATTTCGAGGACTCCGACGCCGACCGCCTCGCACGCGCAGGCTCGAACGTCGTGCATTGCCCGCGCGCCAATCTGCGCCTCGGCGCAGGCGTATGCCGCACCGGGGCCCTGGCGGCTCGCGGCGTGAATATCGCGCTGGGAACGGGCGGCGCATCTGGTCATGGGATCGACATGCTGGAGGAGTTGCGCGCCGCGGCCCTGATCGCACGCGGCGTGCACACGAGGGATCCCGACATGACGGCGCACGCCTGGCTGAAGGCTGCGACCCTCAATGGCGCGCGCGCCTTGGGACTGAGCGAGATCACCGGTTCATTGACGCCGCAAAAATGGGCGGATCTGTGTTGCATCGATTTGCATCGTCCCCAGACCCAGCCGCTTTATGATGTCCCCGGGCAGATTGTGTTCGGCGCGTCCCGCGACCAGATCAGCGATGTATGGGTCGCCGGGCGTGCGCTGGTCCGCGCCGGCCAGCTCACGCACATGGATCTTGAGGATGTACTGCGCCGCGCGGCGCTGTGGCGCGAACGAATTATTGGGAGTTTCAACGCATGAGCACGGGTGCAGCCGCCTCTAACTACGATCCGGCTGAGATTGCGCGCTTTGACGCGACGGCGCAGCGCTGGTGGGATCCTCAGGGCGAATTCCGTCCGCTCCACGCGCTGAATCCCGTGCGACTCGCGTATGTCGACAGTCGCGCCATGCTCGCCGGTAAGCGGGTCCTCGACGTGGGCTGCGGCGGCGGCCTGTTGAGTGAAGCCATGGCCAAGCGCGGCGCCCAGGTGACCGGCCTCGATGTCGCGCCGTTGACCATCGAGGTCGCCGAGCTGCACGCCATCGAAAGCAACCTCGAGATCCGTTATGTGCGCGAATCGGCCGAGACGCACGCAGTGCATTCCTCGGGCGCCTACGACGTCGTCACCTGCATGGAGATGCTCGAGCATGTCCCCGACCCCGAAAGCGCGCTGCGCGCGTTGCATGCGCTCGTACGGCCGGGAGGACACGTATTCGTATCGACGCTGAATCGGAATTTGAAAGCGTATGTGCTGGCGGTGATCGGCGCCGAGTACGTGTTGAACCTGCTCCCCCGCGGAACGCACACCTACGAACGATTCATCAAACCCTCCGAACTGGCCCGTTGGTCGCGCGCCATCGGCCTGGACCTCCAAGACATCGCAGGGCTCGCGTACGATCCGCTGCAGAACACTGCGCGCCAGAGTTCCAGCGTAGATGTGAACTATATGGCGCATCTGCGCAGAGCAAGCGATGGCGAATAGAGGGCCGCTGATGCGCCGCTCGATGGTTCAGCGCAAGACAGATCGAGATTGCAGTCTGCAGCCCTGCCGCCTCAGCGTGCGCCGCTGATGCGGCCGGAGCGTCAGGTTCGCACCCCTCCAGAAGGCAGCCGTTCGCCGTGCAATTCTTAACGCCGTCCATCTTGTTCGCGCTCGCGTCCGTGTGCCTATCCGCAGGCGCTCTGCTCGGGGCGCTCGGAGCGTCCTGGCGCGCGCGCCGACGTCTTGAGCCCCTGCACCTCGAAATCGCCGTACTGCGCTCTCAGCTGAAGACGGAAGAGCAACTCGAGCGAGAACGGCAGGCGGCGCTCGAGCGCACGCTCGAGCGGCTGAAGACGACATTCGACAACATCGCAGGCGCATCGCTGCGCTCGAACAGCGAACTGTTCCTGAAGCTCGCGCGCGAACATCTGGGACAGCATCAACAAGCCGCGGCTGCGTCCCTCACGGAGCGAGAAAAGGCGATCGAAGCGATGCTGATGCCGATTCGCGAGGCGCTCCACAAGACGGGCGAGCAGATGCTGCGCATCGAAAAAGAGCGCGCTGAGACGTTCGGCAGTCTGAAAAGCTCGCTCGAGACGGTCGCTCTCGGACAGCAGGCGCTGCAGAAAGAAACGCGCACGCTGGTGAGCGCCTTGCGTCGACCGGAAGTCCGGGGACAGTGGGGCGAGATGACCTTGCGCCGTCTGGCAGAGCTGGCCGGCATGGTCGAGCATTGCGATTTCACCGAGCAAGTGCACGTGCGTACGCAGGACGGGAATTTGCGGCCGGACATGATCGTGCACATGCCGGACGGCCGCGACTTGGTCGTCGACGTAAAAACGCCCTTGGATGCGTATCTCGACGCGGTCGATGCAGGCGAGGAAAACCGCGCAGCAGCAATGCGGCGCCATGCACAGGCGATCGCCGAGCGTGTACGCCAACTCGCGGCCAAGAACTACTGGAGCCAGTTCGATAAGAGCCCGGATTTCGTGATCCTCTTCATCCCCGGCGACCAGTTCCTCTCCGCCGCGCTCTCCGAAGCGCCGAACCTGCTCGAAGACGCCATTCGTCAGGACGTGATCATCGCCACCCCGACTAGTTTCGTCGCACTGCTGAAGGCTGTGGCGTACGGCTGGCGGCAAACGGCGCTGGCGCAGAACGCCGAAACCATCCGCACCCTTGCGGAAGATTTGTACAAACGCCTGGCGGTATTCGGCAGTCACCTCAATAAGCTCGGGCGAGCGCTGAGCGGCAGCGTCGATTCCTACAACAGCGCCGTCGGCTCCCTGGAACGGCAGGTGCTGCCGGGCGCTCGCAAATTCACTGAACTGGGCGTGCGGC
>DATAFY010000594.1:0-2096 GCA_036257205.1 Steroidobacter sp.
AGCCCTACGAGGATCCCCACGACGAGGATCAACGCGACCGTGACAGCCAAGGAGCGTTGATCCAGCCCGATTTCGAACCCGCGCGGAAGCTGATCGAGCCCCATGAACTCAGCCGCTGACAGCGCCCACCAGCCGAGCAGAATGCCAACCAGGCCACCGACCGCCGCTGTGAGTATCGTCTCGGTCAGAATCTGCCGCGACAGGCGTTGGATGCTGGCCCCCAACGCGTGCCGGGTGGCCAGCTCGCGCACTCGCCCGCTGGCGCGCACGGAGACCAGGTTGGCAATGTTGACGCACCCGATCAGCAGTACGCACAGCACGCCGCCCCACAGAAGGTAGAGCGTGCGACTGGAACCTTCGACCATGTCGCTCTGAAACGACTTGGTTCTCGTATTGAATCCGGCGTTGATTAGGACTTCCTTCAGCTGAGGAAACCGCTCAAGATTCGTCGCATTGATCGCATCGATCTGGGCCTGCGCTTGCTCGATCGTGTGGCCCGCCTTCAGCCGTCCCATTTGCTGCCAGTTGTTGCTGTGGCGGCGCTCATCGGATCGATCCTCCTGCGAAAACGCCACCGGCATCCACAACTGCACGTCGGGATCGATGAAGCGGAACGCAGCAGGCATGACGCCGACGATGCTGTACAGGACACCGTTCATGCGAAGGTCGCGGCCGATGGCGTCGTCTCTGCCGCCGAAGAGCCGCTGCCACATGCCGTAGCTCAACACGACCTTCTTGTCGTGCCCGACCTCCGCTTCTTTCTCCGTGAAGAGCTGACCGCGATGCGGTTGCGACCGCAAGAGCCGAAAAAACGACGGCGTAACCTGCATGACCGACACGCGTTCGATCTCGCCCGTGCCCTGACCGCCAATCGTCATGCCGGTCGTGCGGTACATCGCAATCTCTTCAAAAGCGGCGGCTTGCGCGAGGCGATCGTAATAGTCGGGAACTCCATTCGAAGCCCGAAGCGCCCCCGCGGCGGGGTAGGAGTTGAAAATGGTCGCCATCTGCTCGGCTTGCGGGAATGGCAGTGGCTTGAGCAGTACCGAGTGCACCACGGCAAAGATGGCAGTGTTTGCCGCCACGCAGAGCGCAAGCGTCGCGACCGTCGTGAGCGTAAACCCTCGGTCCTTCCACAGGAGCCTGAGCGCAAAACGGAGATCCTGGAGCAGACGTTCCATTCCAACTTCTACGGACGTCGGTGACCGACGGTTCCGACGGAAGGTGCCCAAGTGCCGACAGTGCCTCCCGGTGCCTGAGTGCCAGTGCCAGGGTATTTGTAGTGCCTGGCGTGCCTCAGGTGGTCGCGTCGCGCTCGGGCACCCTGCTCCGGAGTAGCCACCGCCTTAACCAACGCCGCAATCGCGTCGTCGCGTGTGCCCTGGCCCGCGAGATATGGCTTCCAGGTTGCCTCCAAGGCTGGTTTCAGTGGCCCCATTCCACGAGACCAGACGCCTTCGGATTCGGCGTACGACACATGACTCGGGTCCACGCTGCGGACGGCTTCGCCCGCGGTGAAAAAGATCATGGCGTGTGAGAGTGAATCTGGCACCGTCGACCGCTGTCGGCGAGCTTCCGCCGACAATGCGGTGAAGATCGCGTCGTCCCATTGGTGCATCGCTTCGTGGAAGATTCCCTCGAGCCCCTTGAGGCCTTCAGCGGCGGCCGGATCGAGACTCGAGACCACGAGCACCCCGGCGCTCGTCGAGAACGCACCGGCCCAGTTGGCGTACGCGGCAACGTTGACGGGAAACCCACTGCCAGGCCAGCGTTCTCGATACGCGCGTACGATGAACGCGTGGATCGCCTCACCGTACTTCGTAAGGTCGGCGCGAAGCCGGTCGATCAGGGCCTGATTCGCGCGCTCGTGGCCCGGCCACCAGGCTTTTCGATAAAGGGGCGCCGCGCGACGCAACGTGTCGATGATCTGCGGATCGAATCCAACGCTATCCAGCATTGTACGGTCCCCGGCGGCCACGAGGGCCCGCCCGAGCGTGACCAGGTCGCCATCGAACAGCACGTCCCGCGTGCTCGGGCCCTTGGCGTAGATCGCAACCGCGTTCTGCCAGCCGCGCTGCTCTCCGCTGTCGAGCACC
>DATAFY010000614.1:0-7449 GCA_036257205.1 Steroidobacter sp.
GAATTGGCCGTTCAACGGACCGCCTCGGGATCCGACGGCCTGGCTCATCTTCGTGGGCCGCAACTTCGCGCTCGATGAAGTGCGGCGGTTGAAGAAGCAAATCGTACTGCCAGACGACGACGTGATCTCCGATATCGATGATGCGGAGGAAGCCATGGCGGAACGGCTGGACAATTCTCAGTATCGCGATGACGTGCTGCGTCTGCTCTTCATCTGCTGTCATCCAGACCTGCCCGTCACACAACAAATCGCCGTGGCGCTCAGGATTGTGTCCGGCTTGTCGGTCGCCGAGATCGCGCGCGCGTTTCTCGTGAGCGAAAGCGCGATGGAGCAGCGGATTACGCGCGCGAAGCGCGTGATCGCGAAAGCGGACGTCCCATTCGAAGCGCCTGGGCGCGGCGAACGCGAGGAACGCCTCGGGGCGGTGGCGATGATGCTGTATCTGTTGTTCAACGAAGGGTACTCTGCGAGCGGGGGCGAGGGTCATATCCGCGCACCCCTGTGTGAAGAGGCGATCAGGCTGGCCCGGCTGCTGTTGCGTCTCTTCCCGGCGGAACCGGAGATCATGGGCCTGAACGCATTGCTCCTGCTGCAGCATGCTCGCGCGCCCGCACGGCTGGACGACGACGGGAACGTCGTGTTGCTCGAAAATCAGGACCGTTCCCGATGGGACCGGAGCCTGATCGCGGAGGGCCTGGCGCTCATCGAAGAAGCGCTGCATCACCGCCGTCTCGGTCCGTACCAGGTGCAGGCGGCGATCGTGGGCGTTCATGCGCAGGCGGCGACCGCGGCAGAGACGAACTGGGACGAAATCGATCGTTTGTACGCGGTCCTCGAGGCGGTTCAGCCCTCGCCCGTCGTCACCTTGAACCGGGCAGTCGCCGTGAACAAAACGCAGGGTCCGGCCGCGGCGCTCGCGATGATTGAGCCGTTGGAGGAGCGCCTGGCCAACTACTTTCACTATTTCGGCGTGAAGGGCGCGCTGCTGATGCAGCTCCGTCGGAACGACGAAGCCCGCGCGCAATTCAACCGCGCGCTCGCGCTCGCGCACACGCCGGCGCAAGCTGCGCATATTCGCATGCATCTTGATCACTTGGCGCCATGAAGAGCATGCGTTGGCTGCAGACGCTGGACCTCGGGGCGCCTTGCTTTAGAGGGAGGTCGTAGAGAGTGCGCGCCGAAAGGCGAGGGCGCGTAATTCCCAATTACGAATTCGCGACTCCCGAAACCAGCCGGGAGTATTGCGCGGCGCGCCGAACGGACGAACGAGCTTACGCTCGCGGCCCTAGCCGGTACACCTGCTCCGAGAGCTCTGTGAGACCGCGCTGCTTGAAACGCGCGTTCTGGTCCAGCACATCGATGCTCGCGAGTTGTTCGATCGTATAGCGATCGGAATAAAGGTTGCGGATCTCGTCTTCGCTCACGCTGAACGGCGGGCCGCTCATCTGGCCCTGCGGATAGGTCAAAGACACCAGCAGCGTGGCGGCGTGCGGCGGCAGAATGGAGCTCATGTATTGGGCGTAACGCGGCCGCATCTCGGGAGGCATGGCGATCAGCGACGCGCGGTCGAAGACCGTGCTCACTCGTGCGAGGTGCTCCGCTTTCAAATCGAAGAAATCTCCGCACCAGAGCGTAACCTTCTCGGCGTCCCAACGCTCAAACGGGGGCTGGTGAGTGACGCGCGGCGTCAGGCCGCTCTCGGCGAAGAAATCGCCTACCGCGTCGCGGGCCAGTTCGATCCCGAGGACGTGATGGCCCTGCTCTCGCAGCCAGTGCATGTCGAGACTCTTGCCGCACAGAGGCACGAACACGGCAGAGCCGGACGGCGCCTGCATCTGCGGCCACCAGCGCTCCAAGTAGGGGTTCACGCGCGCCTGATGAAAACCGACCTCTCTGCGGCTCCAGCGATCGAGCCAGAACGACTTATCCATGTCGACGATTCTCGATCGGTGCAGGGCGTTCGGCAATCTCGGAATCTTGCGTGAAGGTCGTCCTCGAAGACGCTTCTGCCGCGGGCGGCAATGACTCGCGAGCGAGCCAGAATCCAAACCCCAACGGCCTCGTACTTACAACAGTGCAGGCTTACACGGCCTCCCGCCTCAGGGCCGTCGTATCAGAGCAACCGAAAGGGCCCAAGGCGCAATCCACGATCGCCAACTACTCACTGCGGATCAGCGGTCCGTCGTTCCTGCACCAGCGGTTTGAGCAGATCCAGCGGCAACGGAAATACGATGGTCGAGCTTCGCTCGTTCGAGATGTCTGCGAGGGTCTGCAGATAGCGCAACTGCATCGCACGAGGGTCCGCGGCCAGCAATCGCGCTGCCTCGACCAGCATCGCGGCCGCCTGCTTTTCGCCCTCGGCGTGGATCACCTTTGCGCGCCGTGTACGTTCCGCCTCGGCTTGTTTGGCGATGGCGCGGATCATCGTCTCATCGAGGTCGACGTGCTTAATCTCGACGTTCGAGACTTTGATGCCCCAGGCGTCCGTCGCCTGGTCGAGAATTCGCTGAATGTCCAGATTCAACTTTTCTCGCTCCGAGAGCATTTCATCGAGCTCATGCTGGCCGAGGACCGATCGCAGAGTCGTCTGCGCCAGCTGGCTCGTTGCTTCGAAAAAGTTCGCGACCTGAATGATTGCGCGATCCGGGTCGACGATCCTAAAGTACACGACCGCATTCACTTTCACGGAAACGTTGTCGCGTGAAATGACGTCCTGGGTGGGTACGTCGAGCACTACCAGTCTCAGATCCGTTTTGACCATCCGCTGCACCAGCGGAATCACGATGATGATGCCGGGGCCTTTTGTCCCGGTGTAACGGCCAAGCGTGAAGATCACGCCGCGTTCATATTCGTTCAGGATCTTGATCGCGGAAAACAGCAGGACCAGGATGATGAAGGCGGCGACGATCAGGGTCATGGCGGATGCTCTCCCGAGATTGACGGAGTAGGCTGAGGCGCGGGCCGTGGGCCGCTCGCCTGGGTTGCGAGTCCGGGGTCGCGACTGGAGCGCGCCGCAATTCGCGACAGGCAGCTCTCAATTGCCGGGCTCTCGCAGCTCATCGCTGCGCGCTCGAGCGTTCACGGTCTGGCTCGACGTCCAGTGTGAGCCCCGCGACGCGCACTACGCGCAGGCGTTCGCCCTTGCGAACCGGCGAGCGCGCATTGGCGTACCAGATCTCGCCTCGGACGCGCACCGGGCCGCTGCCCTCAAAATCCGCCATGGCTATTGCTCGCTCGCTCAGGAGCTGTTCGTTTCCTGTGACGACCGGGCGTCGCCGCGAGCGGACGAAATATGACGCCATCAGCAGCATGACCAGCGCGCCCGCGAGCGCCATGCCGCCGATCAGAGGACGCGCGATCTGAAATCCTGGCGCCTCCGTGTCCATCAGGATGACCGATCCGATGACGAAGGCCAGGACGCCTCCAACGCCCAGTACGCCGAAACTCGGCGCAAAAGCCTCGGCGATCATGAGAGCGATGCCGAGAATGATGAGCGCTAAACCGGCATAGTTCACCGAAAGCACCTGGAAAGCGTAGAGGGCCAAGAGCAACGCAATTCCGCCCGCCACGCCCGGCAGAATGGAGCCCGGGTTGTAGCCTTCGAGCAAGAGTCCGTACACGCCTACAAGCATCAGCAAGTACGCTACGTTTGGGTTCGTTATGACCGCGAGCACACGCGTACGCCAGTCGGTCTCGACCCGTTCGATCGTTAAGCCCGACGTCGAGAGCGTCACTTCGCCCATACCGGTCTTCACTTTACGTCCGTCGATCTGGCGAAGCAGATCCGGCAGATCTGCGGCCAGTAGGTCGATCACGTTTTGCTGGAGCGCGGCCGTGGCGGTGAGACTGGTTGCGCTGCGTACGGCGTCCTCCGCCCAGTCGGCGTTTCGACCGCGCAGTTCCGCCAGACCGCGGATGTACGCGATTGAGTCGTTCACGGCCTTGCGCTCCATCGCGGTCGCGGGCTCGGGCGCCGCATTCTTATCGTCTTTGTCCTTTTCATCGGGCGGGGTCGGCGATGAGGGGCCGATCTGCACCGGGGTTGCGGCGCCGAGATTGGTCGCCGGCGCCATGGCGGCGATGTGACTCGCGTACAGTAGGTACGTGCCTGCGCTCGCAGCACGTGAACCGGATGGAGAGACGTAAATCGCGACGGGAATCGGCGAGGCGAGGATTGCCTGGATCATCTCGCGCATGGCGGAATCGAGACCGCCCGGCGTATCCAGTTCCAGAATGACGAGCCGCGCATTGCGCTCGCGCGCCTCATCGAGCGTGCGCAGGAAAAAGCTGCTCGTCGCCGGCCCAATCGCGTCGTGAATCGTAAGCAGCAGTGCGGTGTTGGTGCGGTCGACGTCAGATTTCTCCGCAGCGCCGAAGGTTGTCCCTATCGCCGCCATGGTCAACAAGGCGAGCCAGAAAAGCCGCCGCGTGTTCATGGAACCTCCACGGGCCGTACCGCTGGGCGCCGTCGATCATAAATGCGGGTTTGACGCGGCGCCATGCGAGATCCCCACGCGTCAGTGATCAGGGACTTGGGACTGGCGGCCGGGCCGGAACGGGCCAAGGTTGGCGGCCTGCAATTGATCGCCCTGGACGGCGGGCGGACTCGCATGCGAGCAGGAGGTCCTGAAGACGTGAGCGGGTGCGAGCCTGCGCATAGCGGGCTCCTGTGCAGCGTTGCGGAAGTTGGGAGAGCCTCACGCTCGCTCACTTGTCCATGCGGATCACCCGATCTATATCCGCCCATGCGCGGACGTCTGCAGCCTCGAAGGCGGCGCGCAGCGGTATTCCCGTCAGCGCCACCAAGCGCATCTAGCAATACGTGTCTGCCCCGGTTGATTGCAGGCACACTGCGTGACCGCGTCGCCATCGCGCCGTCCGGCTGCAATGCGGGCAGCGTCGGCGTGCTTCGGCATTGACGATGTTGCGTACCGAGCATACGGTCGCCGCAAAATTGGATCAGTTCAGGTTCAGTGCCGAAGAGAGTGGAATGCAAATCGAACGAGTTCGCATCGCCGAGCGTTTTCGCGGGCCGCCGCGATCAGGCAATGGCGGTTACGTGTGCGGTCTTATCGCCAGACATTTGTACGGACCGTCAGCGGTTCGACTCAAAGCGCCGCCGCCGCTCGATGCCGAATTGCGGATCGAGTCTACGGCGCAAGAAGCGCGCCTTTATCAGGATGAGGCGCTCATAGGCGAGGCGAAGACCGCTTCGCTTGCGCTTGAGCCGCCGCCCGCACCCTCTTACGAGCAGGCGCAGGTCGCGACTAGGTCATTCCTCGGCTTACACAATCACCCATTCCCGGGTTGTTTTGTTTGCGGGACACAGCGCGAAACGCATGACGGGTTGCGGAGCTTCCCAGGGCAGGTGCCTGGTGAAGCCGTCATCGCGGCGCCCGGGACGCCTGAGGTGAATCTCGCCGACGAATTCGGCAAGGTGAAGTGGGAGTTTCTCTGGTCGGCGCTCGACTGTCCGGGCGCTTTCGCGGTGATGCCCTTGCCAGAGGGCGTCTCAGTCGTGCTCGGCGAATTGTGCGCATCGATCGTGGGGGAGGTGCGGGCGGAAGAACGATGCGTGGTGACGGCGTGGCGACTCGGGGGTGAGGGCCGCAAGCGGTTCGCCGGCTCCGCAGTCTACGGCTCTGATGGTCGGCTGGTCGCATTGGCCCGCGCAGTGTGGATTGAAGTGCCCTCGATCGCCTGGGACTGAGCTCGCGAATTGACAGGCGTAGACGCTAGCCGCTAGAGCCATTCACCTTCGGACGAACAGGGGAGGCAGGTCAGCCGAAGTCCATCGCGAGTCGTTTGATCCACTCCGTCAGCTCTCGCGCACATGCACCTCGGGCAGCGTATTGTTCGGCGGAATGTGAGTCACGAGCTGCCGACGTCTCGGTTAGTTGCTCGCCGGCCGGGGCATCGCGCGAGACCAGCGCATCAGCTCGGGGGTGCTCAAGGCGCGTTCGATCTGGAAGCGCGCGTGCGTCTTTGCCTTCTCGGCGCCCGCCGCTTTCGCGACCAGGTGCGAAACGCAGGCTGCACCGTATTGGCAAGACACGAAGCCGATGGCTTACGCGGACTATTGCGAGCGCGTGCAGTTCTTCAGGCGAGCTGCGGAGAATGAGCCGCCAGGAGCGCCTTCATGGCCAGTAAGAACAGCGCGCCGGCCAGTACGCCCCAGGTCATGGAACCGGCGCCGCCGGACGACAGCGTGCGGCCTTGTCGCGCAGATACACGCACGTTCGCTTTTCCGTTGCGTACGTCTGCTTCGAACTCGCTAAGCGCACGATCGAAGTTCTCAATGGCGTGGTCGGTTGCTGCGGCAAAACTCTCAACGCTTGCTGCTCTCGCTTTCCGGCGTTGATCAATGAGCGTTGTGGAGGCGTTTCGAGCGTCGGTTCCGCCAGCGCGCAACACCAGCGAGCGAGTCGCCGGATCGACGACTGCAAGATCCACGAGCGTCGTCGTGTCATGCCGGCTGCCCTTCAAAATGTAGGCGCCGACACTGGTCAAGTAGCCAAGCGAGAGCCCATTGTCATCAAGATTCGTGATCTGGTCGTAAGAGACAAGCGTTATTACGTCGACGCTGTACAGGCGCTGTATGGCCTCGAGCCCGGAAAATCCGCCCGTATCCTGCAGGTAATAATCCGGGATCACGACGATTTCGCCGACGAATGCCCGCGCCTTGAACCGCTCGCGTATTCTCTCCAGCAGCTCGTGCCTGTGGGCCGCCGGCAGCGCCTCGGCGTCGGCTCCGTCCTCAGGTAGGAACGCGAGTCCGACTCGAAGCGGCAGGCGAAGCCCGGCACTGCATTCTCAGAAGGCGGTTCCGAGCCGTCGGGATAAAGAAATTCGACGAGACTGGAGGAGTGGAGGCTTCGTGCTCCGCAGTTAGGCGTGCAAAACAGATGTTCGATCGCTGTGCATCCGGACAGGAAGAACATCAGGACAGCGACGAAAAGAGCCTTCTCATTGGGGCATTCCTGGGGCGATAGCTGGGCGTGAATCTGTCCGAGGGTCTCTTGTGCCGCAACTATCTTGCGTGAAGTAGCGATAGTTGCGCTGTGAGGTATCATCCTGCGCTACTAAGATTCGTCATGGGGAGTGTTCATGGCGCAGCGTGCGCGAATCGTGGATGACCTCAAGCAAGTGCTCAGGGAGCGGCGCATGACCTAGGCGCAAGTCGCGAAGGCGCTGGATCTCAGCGTCGCGAGCCGTGAAGCGACTTTTTTCGACCGGCGACTTTACGCTCGAGCGAATCGATCAAATTTGCGCACTCGCCGGACTCGAGTTTTCCGAGCTGGTGGAGAAAATGCAAAACCGGCGCCGCGCATCGCGAAGCTCAGCGTTGCGCAGGAAGAGGAGATCGTCGCGGATCCAAAGCTCTTTCTCGCGACCTGGTTGCTCGTCAACGGCTCTCAGTTCGACGATATTCTCAAAGAATATCGCTTC
>DATAFY010000034.1:0-1514 GCA_036257205.1 Steroidobacter sp.
GAGCATTCTGCGGAGGCGTAACGACGTCCTGCGCCCCGACCGCGACCAGCGAAGGGGCGAAAACACGTGCCGCATCCGCGAGAAGGTCGCCCGTACCAAGCGCACGCACGGCTTGAATATAGCCCTCGGTGTCAACTGAACTCATCGCCTTCTCGACCGCAGCCAGGACTTCGGGCCTGTGCTCGGGACGGTGAACGAGCCGGGGCGCGCGCTTGGCGCCGAAGGCGAGCGGCCCAATTTTACGAATCTCATCGATGCGCCCCTGCACCGCCGGCGGGAGTGGCTCGTCCGGCTTCACGCCGTAGCCAAGAGCAGGCGAGATCAGCGCGAGGGCCGAAACGCGGTCCGGATGATCAGCGGCAAAGCTGGTCGCGAACAGGGCGCCCAGGGAATGACCGGCAAGGACGACAGAGCGCAAGTCCAACGCATCGAGCAGCTGCGCAAGGATCGCTGCGTAGTCTCGCGGTTGCGGCGCTACGATTGATAAGGCGTCTGAGTGACCGTAGCCCGGTGCATCCCAGGCGATCACGTCGATGGAGGCGGGCAAATCGCGCATCAGCGCCGCGAAGCTTTGTGCATTGCTGCCAATGCCGTGCAACAGCACGAGCGCGCGAGGAGACCGCGAAAGCGGCGGCCGCCGAAGGAAGCTGACATTTGCGGCACGCGAGCGGGCGAGCCCGTCGATAGTCTTCGTCGGCATGCTCATGACTGACGTTCCCGCGCAACGGCGCCCCAGCTCGCGGCAATGCAGTGCGCTCTCGGCGCTGCCGGACGCGAACGCCATTTGCGGATGATACGGTTCGAGTGCTTGTTCATATATGAACAACTAGTTCAGTATTGTGCAGCGTACGGCGCATCACTGGGTAACGTCAATAATCACGGCCTATTCTTGTGCATTTCTGGGTCAGCGATTTTTCATACCTCTTATATGGTTTTGCATGCTATACAGCGTATAACCAATTAAATTGTTCGCTCCCATAAATGGGCGTGCACGAGCATGAAGCCTGAAGCAGACGGCGTTCCCGAGGGCTCGGGAGAAACCGTTGATGAGCGTTACCTAGTTCCGGCGCTGATGCGCGGTTTCGCGATCCTGGAGGCGCTGACGAGAGACCCGCGCGAAGCGACCCTCTCGGAAATCGCCAACAAGCTAGGGGTCACCCGCTCTTCGGCGTACCGGCTCCTGTATACGCTCGAACACCTCGGATACGTGGCTCATGACCCGAGGACGAAGACATATGCGCTCGCCTCGCAGGTACTTCATTTGGGCTATGGCTATCTTGCTTCACGCGATTTGGTGGAAGTCGCCATGCCGCATCTGATGCGGTTACGCGATCGCTCTGGGTGGTCGGCGCATTTGGGTGAGCGCCATGGACGCGAGGTCGTCTATCTGGCGCGTGTGCCCACCCGCCGCTCGATAGCCAGCACTGTGCACATCGGCACGCGGCTTCCGGCGCACGCGACAACCATGGGACGCGTTCTTCTGTCAGGCCTTGCGAGCGAGGACGTTTGCGAGC
>DATAFY010000048.1:0-5395 GCA_036257205.1 Steroidobacter sp.
GGTCCGGGGCGAATGCCTCCAGCCTGCGGCTGTGCGTCCGGGCGCGAACCGCCGCCCAGATCTTGTTGCTCTAACGTACACGAGAACCCGACCCGACGCTCCGAGCCCGCAATCCAAGAAAATGCGTCTTCTCCATTTCAATGTCGGTCCAGATCAGCCGCTCTTTCTGATCGCCGGTCCGTGCGTCATCGAAAGCGAAGGGCTTACGCTCGAGACGGCGGGCAAGCTCAAGGAGCTGACCGCCCGCCTGTCTGTGCCGTTCATCTTCAAGTCTTCGTTCGACAAGGCGAATCGCTCATCGCGCTCAAGTTTCCGAGGGCCCGGAATGGAGCAGGGGCTGCGGATTCTCGCTGAGGTCAAACGTCAGCTTGGGGTGCCGGTGCTGACCGACGTACACGAAGACACGCCGCTCGCCGAGGTTGCAGCGGTGGTGGACGTGCTGCAGACGCCGGCCTTCTTGTGTCGGCAGACGAATTTCATCTTGGCCGCCTGCTCGCAGGGTCGGCCGGTGAACATCAAGAAGGGCCAGTTTCTTTCCCCTTGGGAAATGCAGAATGTAGTCGAGAAGGCGCGCTCCACGGGAAATGAGCAGATCATGGTTTGCGAGCGCGGGTTCACGTTCGGTTACAACAATCTCGTCTCGGACATGCGCTCGCTATCCGTCATGCGCGCTACCGGCTGCCCGGTCGTGTTCGACGCGACGCACTCGGTGCAATTGCCCGGCGGCAAGGGCAGCGCTTCCGGCGGGCAGCGGGAATTCGTTCCCGTGCTGGCGCGCGCGGCAGTTGCGGCGGGAGTTTCAGGGCTGTTCATGGAGACCCATCCCAATCCGGAGGTCGCGCTGTCCGACGGCCCGAATGCATGGCCCTTGGCTCGAATGGAAACGCTGCTCGCTACGCTCAAAGATCTGGATCGAATCGTCAAATCCCGTCCTTATGAGGAAAGTCTGTCATGAGCAAGATTGTCGACGTCCGCGGCCGCGAAATCATCGACTCGCGCGGCAATCCGACCGTGGAGGCCGACGTGTTCTTGGCGTCCGGAGCGATGGGACGCGCGGCGGTTCCCTCCGGCGCATCCACGGGTACGCGTGAAGCCGTCGAGCTGCGCGACGGCGACAAGAAGCGTTATCTGGGCAAGGGCGTCATGAAGGCGGTCGCCAACGTCAACGGCGAATTGAGAAACGCGCTGCTCGGCCGGGACGCCGCCCATCAGGCGGACATCGACCACACGATGATCCAACTCGATGGGACCGAAACGAAAGCGCGGCTTGGTGCGAACGCGTTGCTGGCCGTCTCGCTCGCAACAGCGCACGCGATGGCGTGCGAAATGAAGCAGCCGCTGTTTCGCTGGCTCGGCGGCGCCGGCCCTAAGACGTTGCCCGTGCCGATGATGAACATCATCAACGGCGGCGCGCACGCCGACAACAGCGTCGATATTCAGGAGTTCATGATTCTGCCGGTCGGCGCGCCCTCATTGTCCGAAGCGTTGCGCTACGGGGCCGAGATATTCCACACGCTCAAGAAGGTGCTCCACGAGCGCAAGCTCGCCACCGCCGTCGGCGATGAGGGCGGCTTCGCGCCCGATCTACCCTCCAACGAAGCGGCGCTCGAGACGATTCTCGAAGCGATCGACCGCGCGGGTTACAAGGCGGGACGACAGATTTTCCTAGGCCTGGACGTCGCAAGTACGGAGTTCTATTCGGACGGCGTGTACCGGCTGGAATCGGAAGGCCGTCAGTTCACTTCGACGCAGTTCGCAGACTATCTGCAGGGGCTCGTGAGCCGCTATCCGATCGTGACGATCGAAGACGGCATGAGCGAGGGCGACTGGGACGGCTGGAGGCTGCTCACCGAGCGGCTCGGCAAGCGCGTGCAACTGGTCGGCGACGACTTGTTCGTGACCAACACGAAGATCCTGAAGGAAGGCATTGATCGGAAGATCGCCAACGCGATTCTCATCAAACCCAACCAGATCGGCACGCTGACTGAAACGCTCGCTGCCATCCACATGGCGGCGGACGCGCGGTATGCGGCCGTCGTATCGCACCGCTCGGGGGAAACGGAGGACTCGACCATCGCCGATATCGCCGTCGCGACGCCTGCGACGCAGATCAAAACCGGATCCATGTCGCGCTCGGATCGGATCGCGAAATACAACCAGTTGCTGCGCATCGAGGCTGAACTCGGCGCCGAGGCGCGTTACGCGGGCGTCGAGGCGTTCCCAACGCCGCTGCCGGGCGTGTCTTGCTGAACGGTCCTCATGAAGGTCCTCATCGCCGCGCTGGTCGTGCTGCTCGCCGTGCTGCAGTACCGCCTGTGGGTGAGCGATGAGGGCGTGCGCGAGGTCGTGCGGCTGCGCGAGGAGATTGCAGAACAGCGGCAGGAAAACGAGCGGCTTCGTGAGCGGAACCGGACGCTTACGGCCGAGGTGATGGATCTCAAAAAGGGCACGACCGCGATCGAAGAACGCGCGCGAACCGATCTGGGCATGATTGGGCAGAGCGAGACGTTCTACCAGGTGGTTGCGCCGCGACCCGCGCCGCGGCCCCAGCAAACCGGAGCGACGAGCGCCGGTCCCTCGGGGGAGTAAGCCGGCGTGTCGGCGCAGGCGGCGTCTTCCGCAGTGCGCTGGTGGGCCGTGATCCCGGCGGCCGGCGCATCCCGCCGCATGGGTGCCGCGAGCGCGCCGAAGCAGTACCTCCCGCTGGCAGGTCGGGCCGTGCTCGAATGGTCGTTGCATCCTTTTCTGGAACGCAAGGATTGTGAGGGCGTCGTCGTGGTGCTCGCATCGGATGATGTGTGGTGGCGCAGTCTTTCAGTCGCCTCCAATCCCAGAGTGCTGACGGCTGTCGGCGGCGCAGAGCGCCTTCATTCGGTGCTGGCGGGTCTTCGTGCGCTCACTCATCGCGCCGGCGCCGATGATTGGGTTCTCGTACACGACGCTGCGCGTCCATGTCTTTCCGCTGACGACCTGGATCAGTTGCTTGAGAAGCTCCAGGATGATGACGTCGGCGGCCTGCTGGCTGCGCCCCTCGTGGATACGTTGAAGCGGGCTGACGGTTCCGATCGCGTGCTTGGCACGGTTTCGCGTGATTCATTGTGGCGCGCCCTGACGCCCCAGATGTTCAGGTACGAGCTTCTGAAGCGGGCCCTGCAACTCGCTGTGGACAGCAATCTCGCGGCAACCGACGAATCGCAGGCAGTGGAGGCGCTCGGCTTGCGCCCGCGTCTCATCGCGGGAAGCGCCGATAATATTAAAATCACGACTCGCGGCGACATGGAGCGCGCAGCGCGCATTCTGGAGGAGCGCCGCTGATGCCCGGAGGGTCGTCAAGATATAGGTGCGCGTGCGTTCTGCGCTCCGCATTTCTTCTGCACCCCAGCCCTGAACGCGGAGACTCAGTCCAGAAATGAGCGACTTTCTCATCGGCCAAGGCTACGACGTGCATGCTTTCGCGGAGGGCGATCACGTAACGCTCGGCGGCGAGCGCATTGCGCACAGTTGCGGCGTGCGCGCACACTCCGATGGAGACGTGCTGCTGCACGCCGTATGCGACGCATTGCTCGGCGCTGCGGGGCTGGGCGACATCGGTATGCATTTTCCGGATACGGACCCGCGCTGGCGGGGTGCGGACAGTCGACAGTTTCTGAGGCATGCACATGCATTGCTGCGCGAGCAGGGATATCGCGTGGTGAACGTGGATGCGACGGTGCTGGCTGATGCGCCGCGGCTCGGCAAATATCGCGAAGCGATGCGCGTGAACATTGCGGCCGACCTCCAGATCGAGTGTGCGCGGGTGAACGTCAAGGCGACCACGAGCGAAGGTCTCGGATTTATCGGCAGGCGCGAGGGACTTGCGTGTCTGGCGGTCGCGCTCGTGCAGCGCGAAGCCGACGCTGACAGCCTGAACCAGCCCATCAATCTACGGTAAGGTCTTGCGTTGTGCCGGATGCAACATTCCTAAGGCTCCCGTGCGCGCACGGCAGTGCGGTTGGTCGGGCGCGGTTGCGCGCCGCGCCGGAGGACTTTCTTGTTCGCGAGCAGCTCGGATTCGAGGCGGACGGCGAGGGCGAACATCTTCTGGTCAAAGTGCGCAAGCGCGGCGCGAACACGCTGTGGGTGGCGAAGCAGCTTGCGAGGCTAGGCAAGCTCGATCCGCGCGACATCGGCTTTGCTGGATTGAAGGACCGGGATGCCGTTGCGGAGCAGTTCTTCACCTTGCCGGCCCGTTCGGCGATCGACCAGTGGATCGGCCTGGGAGGCGATGGTTTCGAGGTCCTGGCGGCTGACCGCCACCGGCGCAAGCTCAAGCGCGGCGCGCTGCGAGGCAATGAGTTTGAGATTGTGCTGCGTGGCTTTGAAGGCGACCGCCCGGCGCTCGAGCAGCGGCTGCAGTCGATCGCGCTGCGCGGCGCCCCCAACTACTTCGGTCCGCAGCGTTTCGGACGCGAGGGGCGCAATCTCGCGGCGGCGCACGCGTGGTTTTCCGGCGGACCAGCGCCACAGAGGGTTGAGCGGGGTTTTGCATTGTCGGCGGCGCGTGCGGCCATCTTCAACGCGGTGCTCGCCGCTCGTGTGGGGAACGCAACCTGGGACCGCGTCGAGCCCGGCGACGTCCTGAATTTGGACGGCAGCGGCAGCATCTTCGCCGTGGACGAGATCAACGAGGCTTTGCACGAGCGCTGCGCAACGTGCGACGTACACCCAACCGGCCCGCTTTGGGGTGCAGGTGCGCCCGCAACATCCGCCGGGGTCGGCGAGCTCGAACTGCGCATCGCGGACGCCCACGTTGAATTGAGTGAAGGTCTTGCACGCGCCGGGCTCACCCACGAACGCCGCGCCCTGCGCGTGGCCGCGCAGGGCCTGGAGTGGGCGATGGACGGCGTGGACGTGTATTTGCGGTTTCGATTGACGCGCGGTGCGTTCGCCACCGCGGTGCTGCACGAGCTGATCGAGAATGCGTTCAGCTCGGAGGCGCCGGACTGCGGAGAGTAAAGCGCCGCGCTTGAGCCAACGAGCCGCCGTTCTTATCTCTTGCGTAGGAGCACGTAGACCGCGCCGCTCCCCCCGTCGACCCCGCGCGCGGAGCCAAACGCCAGGACGTCGTCGGCGCGCTGCATCCAGTGATTTACAACGTTCTTCAGCACCGGTCCGCGCGGTCCGGAGCGGCGTCCTTTGCCATGAATGACGCGGACGCAGCTCATGCGCTGTATCACGGCTTCCGCGAGGAATTCGCGCAGGGCGGCTTTTGCCTCGGCGCCCGTGAGGCCATGCAGGTCGAGTTCGGCGTCCACGGCGAAGTAGCCGCGTCGCAATTTGATCAGCACGGAGTTCGGCACATGCGGCCGGCGGAAGTTGAGCTCATCACCGCCCCCGAGCAGCGCTTCGTCGCTTG
>DATAFY010000051.1:0-5675 GCA_036257205.1 Steroidobacter sp.
TGAAGCGTGCGGCAACTCGGACACGCGCGCCAGCAGTGTCATCGCTCTCGCGCGATCTTGGCTTCGCCGCGCGGCTTTGCCTTCGTACCGGGCCAAGACCAAGGGCAAGAACACCCAGGTGGGTCAAAATTCAACCGACCAAGTGGGTTAGTTTTGCTCCGTCGTTAACACGCAACATGGGTAGCCGAACGAATACGCTCACGGCGACATACAGGGCGCCGGGGAAGGGCTAGCCGGCTGCGCCCGACGCGCCTCTAGCCAGCTTGTTCACGACGCCGGCTTCATTGGCCAACGGCCGCCCTGAGTTTCCGTCGTGCCCTACTCCGCATCCTCCACGCCGCCCACCGCCTGCGCATCTTGCGCACCGCAGTCAGTGGATTGGCCAACGCACGAAGCAGCCGCAGCCGTGCTGCCTCCTCGACGGGATGGGCGATCGCATGGACGAGGTGGAAATACACGTTCCCCTTGTTGTAAGGCATCTCTAGCAACTCGGGCCACCGGCTGCGGATGACGTCGTCGTTCAGGCGGGCGGCCGCCTTGTACTCGAACGGAAGCGAAAGCATGAGCGCTGTGAGGCGCCGGCTGTTGAGCGGCCATGATTCAAAGCGAACCATGTCGGCGTAGGCATAGCCCAACACCCCCGCCCAACAGCCCAGCCGTTGCTCGAGGTAGAAAAAGTCAAGAAGTCCCCAGGGGCTGGATGCGGGAACGCCAGACATCCAAGTCGTCATACGCGCCAGTGTGTGTCGGTCGATAGGCGCACAGATTAACTTCAGCAGCGCCTTCGAAAGGCAGTCGCGATCGTCCGGGTCCGGCAAGCCGTCGAGGAAGTACCAGTAGAAGCCGCGAGCGAGCTCTACTGCCATGCCAGGCAGGTGCGCCCGACCCGGATCCATTTGCATATCCGTGCGATACGCCTCAAAGCCACGCCTCTCGCCGACGCACATGCCCGTTCGATACACCCACTTTGCTGCATCGGCCTCGCTCGATTCGAGGAATGGCAGAACTTTGTGGCGCAAGCCGAAAGTCTCGGCAAGGCGCTGCGCCACATGGACATCCACTCTGCCGCTTCGGTCCCGAATCTCGGATGTGAAGAAGGAAGCCTGACTGACCCATGGGCGTGCGCACGCGAGGAGCATCCTCGAGTCTCGACCTGCGGTGAGGGACATCTGGATTGGAACCGCGCGTGCGACGGCCGATATGTTCCGCGCGACGAGATTGCCGATCTCGGCCACAGTTTGCCGGACATCAGTCGTCTCGGACAAGGAGGTTTTGGGCCAATGGCGAACCGCTTTCCAGCTCGTGAGGTCGAGGTAGTGATTCGGGAGCAGGCGCTCGACGTCCACGCGCGGCGTCATTCCCACGGGGAACATCCAGTTCGAGGCTGGAATATCGAACCGACCCGCATACCTGCGATTGTCGCGCTGGCTCTGCGCATCGGGAATCAGGAAGATGTTTGAGGTGATGCACTGCTGTTCCGCGGCGTAGTACGCGGAAAGCGAGCCGCAGGCATCGAGGTAGAGCCGGATGTCGCTTCCAGCTGCCAGGAGACACACGTAGTTGCCGGCGAGCAACGCAAGCGTTTCGTCGAATCCCTCTCGCCCGGGCGTCGAAGGCTGCTTGACCTCGCCTAATAACACGCCATCGCTGCCGATGTACCAACCGAGGATGAACCCGAAGATCGCGCCGTTCCCCCCTAGGCGCGTGCACGGAAGCGGAGCATTCCAGGCGACGTGGAAATCGCCGAGTTGCATCGATCGCCATCCAGCCGGCACCAAGCGCGCTTCCGTCGCGATGAGCCACTGGCCGGGCAGGTCGGCGGACCTCATTTTGCCGGTCAATTTCCGGATATCCATCATCTTCCTAGCGGAAGAAGAAAGCGACAGAGATGTCCTTCAGCAGGGGCCGCTGAACAAATATGCTCACGGCGACATAGAGGGCGGCGCCTAGGGCCGCAAGCACGAGCAGCCTCGCCCACTGCGCCTGCACAAGCATGGCCGAATGCTCAGCGACCGCTGCGACGAATAGCGCCATTAGGAGCGCGGTGAAAAGCGTAGGCAGGAGCCGACGCAGGAAAGCGATAACGCTGAGGTCGACGAGCCGGAACGAGAGAGCCAAATTAGGCCAGAACAGAACGAGCGCGGTGGCACAGTAGGCCGCGGCGACGCCTTCCACGCCCCACTGCAGGCCCACGAAAATGGCACACGTGACCGCCACGCTCGAGAATACGGCGAACTTGAACATAACGTCCGTGCGCCCAGTAGAGACGAAAAGCAAGGTGGCCGTCGTTCCGACAGACTGCACCATACAGACCGGAGCGAGCCAGAAGAGAAGGTCGGCAACTTTGAGCCAGCGTTCTCCCATGACGGCGAGGACGAAGGGCTCGCGCAGGACAAACAGTCCGAGCGACAAAGGGGCGGTGAGGAGAAACGTCGCCGCAGCAGCCCGGACGGATGCTTGCCTAAGCCTTGGCTTGTCCTCCTGCACGCGGCTCAAGGCGGGAAACAACGCGCGCGCCGCGACCTCCGAGGTGTTCTGCAGCGGCCATATCATCAGGCGGTAGGCCAGGTTGTAGTAGCCAAGATCGGTCGCACCGAGAAAGCGCCCAATGAGCACGGTGTCGATGTTGCGCGCGAAGTAGCGGACTATCTCGAAGCCCACCAGGTTGCCGCTGAACCCTGCGATCTCGCGAATCAGCGCGAGTGAGCACCGCCAGGCCGGTCGCCACATCGATGCGGCCCAGAGGCCGCCCGTAAGAACGATCCACCCCACGATGGCCTGGGATACCAGGCTGTACACGCCCCAACCGGCGAGAGCGGCTAGGATGACGGCGGTGAGGCCTGCCCACGCCGCGCCGCACTCGACTAACGCCACCGACCGGAAACGCGAGGCGCGCTCGAGCAGAGCCTGCTGTACCAATCCAAGACTGCCGATCGGGAAGGCGAGGGCAAGCAGCCACAGGACCTTGGCCAGCTGGGCCTCGCCCATGGCCTCGGCGATGACGGGCGCGAGCAGCGCCATGAGGATGGCGATGGCGACCCCGATGCCCACATTCAGCCAGAAGACCGAATCGAGCAAGGCGCTCGGCAGCTCGCGACGCAGAATCACAGCCGCCTTGGTTCCGCAGTCATGGAAAATGTTGGCAAACCCGGTCACAAGCCACGCCATCGCGATGACGCCGAAGTCCGACGGGCTCAACAACCTTGCGAGGATCACCACGCCGAGCAATTGCGCTATTACGCGGCCCGCTTGCGAGAACGCCATCCACTTCGTGCCGGACGCAGCGGCTCGCGCCAGCGAGCGCGCCCCGCCGGGCGAAACGCCCGGCGGGGCGGTCAAGTGATCTGAGCCATTGTTTGCCGTGTTATGCCTCCTGCAATTCCCGGGATCCGCGGAGCCCAGCGATTATTCTGTCCGCCGGTAGCACCGCGCGGCGCCGTCAGCGATGAAGCGACGCCTGCACGACCGGAAAAGTCACGGCTGGCTTGCTCGCCCGCGTCAGAATGCTGGCATAGGCTTTCACGCCGCCGCATCCTCAAACTTGGCAATGCCGTATCTACGCGACGGCCTGTTGCAGCCCGGCGACGTCGGCTGAGCTTGTCGTCAGGACGCTGCAACTATCGCGCACTGTCGAGGTCGCGGATATCCATGTCCATCCGGCGAGCAAGTCCTACCGGCGTTGTCGCCTTATCCGCAGGTCGCTCCACTAGCAAACCCGCACGTGCCAGCGCGACCGCCACAGAGTGCAGCAACTCGAAGTCCATGCCCGAGCGCTCGGCAATCTCGAGCAGCGAATGTTTGCCATCGGCCAGGCTCAATACCCACAGCATTGCCATCTGCCTCGACGAATCGTGGTTGTCGCCGCCGATGGTCTTATAGAGACCGCGTTTGCCGAGCTGCGGCTCGCACTTCGGGTTGGTCGTCAAGTAAGTGACATTACATTCCAGCAGCTCGACGATGCTCCGGTACATGTTGAACGATTCCTCGAGATGTTGCGGCCGCACCAACGCTAGATCGTCCGCCGAGGTGTGATACTCGGGAAACGAGCCATGCGGCGAACGCATCAAGCAGCCGACGGGCAAATCGAAACCGGGAGAACAATACTGGCGCTCGTCGTAGCCATACGGGAAGAAATCTTCAATGCTGAACGGGTGGCCGCTGTGCTTCAGCACGTGCATTGCGGCACGATCGATTGCGGCGTCGCCACGACGGCTCTTTTTGTAAGTGAAGTCGCCCCGGTCGCCGACGCAGGTGACGACGAGCCCGTGCTGTATGCGCGGTGTCCGTTGCTCGTTCAGCGCAAGCCACGTGATCGAGCCAATCGTGCCCGGAATAAAAAGGAAGCGATACGAATAGCGCCGCGGTTGCGCGGCAACATGAGCCGCAAGCTCGGTCGCGAGGGCCAAGCCGGACAAATTATCATTGGCCAACGACGGGTGGCAGATATGGCACGAGATCAATATCTCGTCGTCCAACGCGCCCTTCACGAAATACTCACCATAGGTCAAGTGCCCCGGCGCCAACGTCGAGTCGATCAACACCTCGTACTCATCGTCTGGTAGCGATTGCAGCAGCGCATCGCTCAGGCAGAAGCCCCAATCCTCGCGATAGTACGACGTACGATAAGGGATCCACGCGGGACGGTCGGGCAGGCTGTGCAGATGCGGCCGTAGCTCCGACAGGCGCATGCGCTGGTGCACCGGACGGCTGTAACTCACGACGTGCAGATTGGAGCGGCGAAAGTCGACGACGCGCTCGCCATTGCTGTTCTTGATATAAGCGTCGCGGATGTTCCACTCGTTCGGCACTGTCCAATCGAACACCGCCGTGCCCGATGGCACCTCGCGTACCTCAAGCGGTACACGTTGTTTCACGACACGCAGCGTTTCGCGCACGCCATCGCCGGTAATGCTGCGGCAGACGGGAAACAGCTCGGTTATCAGCTGATGCATTCTTAGGCCGACCGAAACACGGACGTCGTCCATTCAACCTCCTCAGAACGAAAAATCCGCGTGCAGCCGGTCACGCTCCGACATAAGCACTATCGGCACCGGCCAGACGATGCCGAACGCGGGATCATCCCAGCGAACGCCGCGTGCACAAGCAGGGTCATACGGCTGCGACATCTGATAAGAAACCTCGGTATCGTCGGCCAATGTCACAAACCCGTGCGCCACCCCTTCGGGAACGTACAACATGCGTCGATTACTTGCAGTCAACTCCACCCCAAACCACCGCCTGAAGCTCGGCGATTGCGGACGCAGATCGACGATGACATCGTGAATCGCACCGCGCGTGCAACGAACGAGCTTCGCCTCTTCGTATGGTGCCACTTGATAATGTAAACCGCGCAGCGTCCCGCTCTTGGCGTTGTAGGAGATGTTGCACTGCGCGATACGCGTCTCCAGGCCATGCGCTTTGAACTCGTCCTGACACCAGCTTCGGGCAAAACATCCACGTTCGTCCCGTAGCGGCGTGAGCTCGATAGTCACGGCGCCGGCGATAGTGGTAGCGTTGAATTTCATCGGTGCACCCTCACGGGCAATGATCCTTGAGGTTCCACGGCGAATAATAGGTAATCCGGCTCGAGCCTCAAGTCCTGGCAGGCGTGACGTCCGCAATATTGACGGTGCGTGGGCGCCGCGATCAAGTGACTCCCGGTACTACCAGCGGTC
>DATAFY010000062.1:0-1846 GCA_036257205.1 Steroidobacter sp.
GTCCCGCTGGAGGACGGGCGCTGAATCGCTCGGCGGGACATCGGGCTGAGTCGCCGGCGATGCGAGAGCCGCCCCCGGCGGCTCGACCGCAAGCGTGTCGAGCTTATTCCCCGAAGGCGGCGCGGGCGCCTGAGGCAATGCGCTGTCGGCCGGCTCGGGATCCGATGCGCCGGCGGGTTCGCGACCGATCAGATCGGAATACAGCTGCAGATATTTCTGCAATGATTGCACGTACACGTAGTCGTTCATCGCATGCGTGCGTGCGCCGTGAATCATTTGCGCGCGCCGCTCCGGCGTAAGTTGCATGATTCGCGTGATGCCTCTTACGAAAGCGGCGGGACTGCCAGTTTCGACCGCGACGCCGAACCGCCCCAGCACCTCGCCTTGCGCGCCCATGCCCGTTGCAACGCAAGGCACGCCGCACAGCATGGCCATGACAAGCGTCATGCGCGATCGGTCCGTGAGCGCGCTTGAACAGACAACGTCGCACGCATTGAACAGCGAACCCACGTCCGACCATTCTCCCAACAGGTGCGTATGGGAGCTCAGCGCACCGCCGATCAACGCCATCAGGGCCGCATTGCCTGGCTGCACTCCATAGCCGGCGAGCACGAGCGCCGTCTCGCGGTGCGTTTTGCTCAGTTCCGCAGCAGCCTTGATGAGCGTTGCATGATCGAATTCTGGTTGAAACGGGGCCGCCATCCCAATGACGAATGCATTGGGCGCGAGCTTCAACTGTTCGCGCACTTTTCGCCGCACGGCCGGATCCGGCTTGAAGCGCGCCGCGTCCACGCCCGGCGGAATCGTCCGATGGCCCTCCTCGGGAAAGCCGACCCGTCTGTGCTGGCCTGCGCCCGCCTCGGATGTGTAGACGATGCAATCGGTCTTGGCGGCGAGCCTGGCCGCGAACTTCAGCTTCTGCCGATCTAAAAAGCCCGCGTCTCGGGCGAGCGGCGTTGTTTCCGCAACCGCCCACACGAGTTTTGGCCGCCAAGCGCAGCGCGCGCGAACGCGCGTAGAGACGATCTGCGCCGTATGACCCCACGCCTGAATAACGTCCGGATGAAAGCGTCTCGCCTCACTCAGAACCTCGGCGAGGCCGCCCATAGAGAATCGTTTCCGCGACAGTGCAACCTCGTGCACAGGGACGCCGTTCTGGCGCAGCACCGCCGCCGGAACGGCGCCGGGAGACAAACACACCACCTGCGCTTGCACGCGTTCCTTCGGAATGCGCGTCAGCAACGGCATGAACAGCAACTGCTGCAAAGCCCCCGGCGCACCGACCGCGCTTACGAGGTGCAGTACGCGCAACCGGCTAATGTTCTCGTTGGACACGATAACTGAGACGCTCCAAGAACCCTGACTGATCGTAACAGCAGCGGATTCCAGAGCGCCTCGGCCTCACGGCGGATTGTTAAACCGCCCACAATTCGAGGGGTGACGAAAATTGACAGGTGGAGAAGCGCTTCACAATGTCCGCGCGGGGAACAGCCCGCAGTGGCGTGAGTCGCCCGGCGGCTGCTTAGCTGAACAGCGCATCCCGCACGTACGGATTCGTTCGCCGCTCCTCGCCGAACGTTGACATCGGACCGTGCCCGGGGAGAAAGCGCACATCATCGCCGAGCGGAAACAGCGTTTCGCGAATCGACCGAATCAGGGCTGCGTGATCGCCGCGTGGAAAATCCGTTCGGCCTATCGAACCCGCAAAAAGCACATCGCCTACCCAGGCAAAGCGTTGCTGACGATGGAAGAACACGACGTGACCCGGCGTGTGCCCGGGACAGTGCAGGACTTCGAGCGTTTCACCGCCGACCGTCACGATGTCTCCGTGCGCCAGCCAGCGGTC
>DATAFY010000079.1:0-13803 GCA_036257205.1 Steroidobacter sp.
TGAACGTCAGGCACGCTCGCAACGTTCAGCTCCCATGGCTCCCGTACGTCAAGGAGCGTCAAGCGCTCGCCTCGCTGCCGACGTGCGATGAATTCGGCGGGGCTGATTTCTGGGATGCTCATCCGTACACAGGCGTGAATAGCGACTCGTAGATCACGTGCTTTGCGGCTGCCGCGGGCCGACGCGTACCGGTCAGTGCTTCAGAACACGAATGCGGAGGGCCGCGCGGCGTTGATCAGCGGATCGAAGACTGTTTCGAAAAGGCTCTCGCGCTGCCACTCGCGGTCGCCGATGCGCGTGACCAACCATGCTTCCATGACGGGCGCCTGTCCAACGACCACGAACAGCCGACCGCCGATCTTAAGTGCGCGCTGAAAGCGCTCGTCGTACGCCGGCAGTGAACCGGTGACGGCGATCACGTCGTAGGCGAGTTGTTCGTCCAGTCTGATGCCGTCGGCCGCCTCAATTGCGACGTTGTTTACGGCGGCCGCCAACACGTTGCTACGGGCCTGTTCGGCGAGATCGGGGAAAATCTCGAAAGAGCGCACGCGCGAGGCCAGTTTGCCCATGCACGCGCTCAGGTAACCGCTGCCGGCCCCGATCTCAAGCGCAACGTCGTCGGGACTAATCGCCAGCGCCTGGAGAATGCGCCCGTGCACTTTGGCGGGGAGCATCGACTGGCCGCGCCCGATCGGGATGCTAGCGTCGGCGAAAGCGACGCTGCAGTAACGCTCGGGTGCAAACCGCTCCCTCGGGATCTCCCGCATGGTCGTCAGCACGCGATCGTCGAATACGTCCCAAGCGCGCACCTGCTGATCGACCATTTGCTCGCGCGCGGCTTCGATATTCATGGGAAAAAGGGGCTAAGGACAGGGATCGCAAAGGGTACGAACTTTGATTACGTCACACAAGGTTGTCCCGGGAGCGTTTGCGAGCTCCCCGAGCCCCTGGGCGGGGTCCAGTACGGCTCCCGGCGCATACAATATGGTCAATCCATGCGGCGACCGACGGGTGTTCGCACTATGCTCTGTCGCACGAGAACCCACACGATGCGGGAAGTTCGTCAGCGCGGGGGCTGCACGAAGGCGCGTCGCATCCATGACTGCAACACCGCGAACCGGGGACACGGGCGCGTGAGCCGGGACGAAGGGTAACGCTGGCGGTATATGTGAACGCCCTGTCGGGGACTTTGAGCATTGCTCTCGCCGTCACGGTTCTCGTGCTGGTCGGCGTGCTCGTCTGGCGCGAACGCCGCAGCGCCGCCCTTACGCGTGCTGCGGCCCAGTTCGGGAGCATCGTCCGCACGGCTCGATTCACCGAACGAGTCCGCGCCGCCCGCCCCGCCTCGCCGTTTGCGGACGCCGCCAACCGGCTGCTGGAGCAGATTGCAACAAAGGAGCTGCTGATCTGCGAGCGGGACCGGTCGCTGGCGGGCCTGCTCGGAAGCCTGCATGAAGCGCTCGCCATATGCCGCGAAAACGTTCTTTTCGCCAATGAGCGCTTCGCGGCCCTTGTCGGTGCGGCGGATGCCGTCACGATCGTGGGCAGCTCGATCACGGACATCGTTCACCCGGATTACACCGATCTCGTGCGCGAGCATCTGCGGCGAGCGCTGGCGGACGAGCCCGGGTTCGATCATCTCGAAATCGAGCTGCATCCCCTAAACGAGCGGACGGCGCGCATCGAGCTTTCCGCTGTGCGCATCGACTATAGAGGCGGTCCGGCCCTGCTGCTCACGCTCGTCGAGATGGGGCCGCGCGTGCTCGCGGCGCCGGCGGGCCATGCTCGACCGACCGCCTGGGAAGCCCTTGATTCACTGGGCGAAGGCGTCATAACGACTGACGTCAGCGGCCGCATTGATTACCTGAATCAGGCCGCCGAGCAGCTCCTGGGCGTCAACGCCATTGATGCCCTCAACAAGGGCATCACCGACATTATCACGCTCCTGGACGAGGGCGATCGACGTTCGCTTGGAGATCCGGTGCGGCACTGCCTAGCGACGCAGGTGAAAGTGACAGTCGGACGCCGCGGCCTGATGATCCTGCGCAACGGCGGGGAGGAGCGCTCGGTGGAGCTGACCGTGACTCCTCTCAAGGGGCAGAAGAGCGATGTCGTTGGCACGGTCGTCTTGATCCGCGATGTGAGCGAACTGCGCGGCATTACCCGCCAGATGTCGTACCAGGCAAGTCACGACGCCCTGACCGGCCTGGTCAATCGTCGCGAGTTCGAACGCAGGCTGGAGGAGGCGCTCGCGGTTGCGCATACGCAAGACGCTAGACACGTTCTGTGTTATCTCGATCTCGACCGCTTCAAGGCGGTCAATGACGACTGCGGACACATGGCCGGAGACGGCATGTTGCGCGAAGCGGCCGCGCTCATCAAAGAAACCGTGCGCGATTCCGATACGGTCGGACGGCTGGGCGGCGACGAATTCGGATTGCTGCTCGTCGGCTGCCCGCTCGAGAAGGCGCGTCAGATCGTGGACGACGTCGTCCGCAAGGTGAACGAGTATCGCTTCGTCTGGAAAGACAAGATCTTCAACATCGGCGTCAGCGTGGGACTGGTCGAAATTTCGCGCGAGAGCGGCGCGCCGGAGGAAGTGCTGAGCGCAGCGGATTCGGCCTGCTACGTCGCGAAGCGGCAGGGAATCCATGTACATGTCTACTCGGCGCGCGATGAGGCGGTTGCACGGCACCGAGGGGAAATTCAATGGCTGCAGCGGCTGCAAACCGCCCTCAAGGAGAATCGCTTCGAACTGATGGCGCAGCCCATTGTGGCGACGGCCGCTAATGAAGCGACTGGTCCGGCGCTCGAAGTGCTCTTACGGCTGCAGGATGAGGGCGTGTCCGGGGGGATTTCGCCGGTCGAGTTCTTGCGCGCCGCGGAACGCTATCGTCTGACCTCCGATGTCGATCGCTGGGTCGTGCAGACCGCGCTGACTGCTCTAGGCGGGGGAGGCATCCGTCTGGCGCCCAATCGTAGTCTCGCGATCAATCTGTCGGGCCAGACGCTCGGCGATCCGCAGTTCCTCGAGTTCGTTGTCGACATGCTTGATCGCACGAGCGTCTCACCGAATCAGCTTTGCTTCGAGGTGACGGAGAATTCCGTCATTACGAACATCGAACACGCTCGACGCTTCATCGGCGTACTGCACGGCATGGGATGTCAGTTCGCGCTCGATGATTTCGGCCGAGGCCTGTCCTCCTTCGGCAATCTCAAGAATCTGTCGCTCGATTATCTGAAGATCGACGGCACCTTCATCCGCAATCTTGCGACCGACACGGTCAATCAAGCGATGGTCGCAGCGATGATCAAGCTCGCGCGAACGCTGAACTTCCGCGTGATCGCCGAGCAGATCGAAGACGCCGGCGCGCTTGAGGCCGCCAAGAAGATGGGCGTCGATTTCGTGCAGGGATACTACCTCGGCCGGCCGCAGCCGCTGGCGCGAGCGGCTGCCGCGCGAGCGGGCTAGCTGATCTCGCGCACGCAGCTGGCCCTTCAAATCGCTTCATCGGTGTTGTTCTTCCAAAAAAAAAGCGGCGCAACTTTCGTTGCGCCGCCGTTTCTTCTTTGCTTTTTTCGCCGGTGCGTTAGAGCAGCGGCACCAGCAGCAGTGCGACGATGTTGATGATCTTGATCAGCGGGTTGATCGCCGGCCCCGCAGTGTCCTTGTAGGGGTCGCCCACCGTATCGCCGGTCACGGCAGCCTTATGGGTGTCGGAGCCTTTTCCTCCGAAATTGCCTTCCTCAATGTACTTCTTGGCGTTATCCCAGGCGCCGCCGCCCGTGCACATCGAGATCGCCACGAACAACCCTGTCACGATCGTGCCGATGAGCAGACCGCCCAGTGCCTTGACGCCCGCGCCTTCGCCCATGAGGTAGTTCATGCCGAAGGCGACCACAACGGGCACCAGGATCGGCAGGAGCGAGGGCACGATCATTTCCTTGATCGCCGCACGCGTCAGCATGTCGACGGCCTTGGAATAGTCGGGCTTGCCCGTGCCTTCCATGATGCCCTTGATTTCACGGAACTGCCGTCGGACTTCAATCACGACCGACCCTGCTGCGCGGCCGACCGCTTCCATGGCCATGGCTCCGAAAAGATAGGGGACGAGCCCGCCGATGAACAATCCGATGATCACGGCCGGATCGGAGAGCGCGAAGGCGACCATCTCGCGGCCTGTGCTGGCGAGATGGGTTTCCAGGTTATGCGTGTAGTCGGCGAACAGTACGAGCGCCGCGAGGCCTGCGGAACCGATGGCGTATCCCTTCGTGACCGCCTTGGTCGTATTGCCGACCGCGTCTAGCGCATCGGTGATCTTGCGCACGTCTTTCGGTAAGCCGGACATCTCGGCGATGCCGCCGCCGTTGTCAGTGATCGGGCCGTAAGCATCGAGGGCCACGATCATGCCCGCCATGGAGAGCATGGCGGTCGCAGCGATCGCGATCCCATAGAGATTTTCCAGTTGATACGCGCCCCAGATCGCCGCGCACACTGCCAGCACGGGCCAGGCCGTTGAACGCATCGATACGGCCAGGCCGGCAATCACGTTCGTACCATGCCCGGTCTGAGACGCGGAGGCCACGCCGCGCACGGGCGAGAACTCCGTAGCGGTGTAGTACTCGGTGATCCAGATCAGCGCCGCCGTGAGGCCAAGGCCGATCACTGCGCACCAGAACAGATTGTGGACGCCGCCGTCGGGGGTCTTGCCCATGATCGAATTCGTGATGAAGTAGAACGCGATCAACGCGAGAACGCCTGAGACTGCAGTCCCGCGGTATAGCGCGTTCATGATCTTTCCGCCGTCGCGCGCCTTCACGAAGAGCGAACCGATAATGGAGGCCACGATGGAGACGGCGCCGAGCAGGAGCGGGAAGAGCACATAGCGGATGTCGAGACCGCCGTCCGCGGTCTTGAACACGAGGCCGCCAAGCACCATCGTCGCGACGATCGTGACGGCGTAGGTCTCAAACAAGTCAGCCGCCATGCCGGCGCAATCGCCGACGTTGTCGCCGACGTTGTCCGCGATCACGGCGGGGTTGCGCGGATCGTCTTCGGGGATGCCAGCTTCCACCTTGCCCACGAGATCGGCGCCCACGTCAGCGCCTTTCGTGAAGATGCCGCCGCCCAGACGCGCAAAGATCGAAATCAGGGATCCTCCGAATGCAAGACCCACCAGCGCGTTCAGGGCCTGCTTGTCGGCGCCGAGAACCATGAAGTATCCCGCGACGCCGAGCAGGCCGAGGCCGACCACGAGCATTCCGGTGATCGCGCCGCCGCGAAACGCCACCGCGAGGGCGGGGTTCAAACCGACGCTGGCGGCCTGCGCCGTGCGCACATTCGCCCGCACAGAGACGTTCATACCAATGAAGCCGGCCACCGCCGACAACACCGCGCCCACTGCAAAGCCGCCCGCCGTCTGCCAGTCCAGAGCAAATCCGAGCACCACGAACAGGACCAGACCGACCGTGCCGATCGTGGTGTATTGGCGATTGAGGTATGCCTTGGCGCCGGCCTGAATGGCCGCGGCGATTTCCTGCATGCGCTCGGAGCCGGCGGGTTGCTTGTTGATCCAGCCGACGGAGAACACGCCGTACAAGACGGCGAGTACGCCGGCGCCGATCGCGAGCCAGAGCGCGATATCAGTGGACATGAAATTTCCTCCCGAGACGGGTTGTCATTGTCTGCAAGCTACGAAAGTGCGCCTGACAAAAAGAAGGCGCACGTAAGGAAGCGCTGCTGAGCCCAGCGCCTAGCCCAAAAAAGGCGCGGAACTATACCACGAAGGTCTTTGTGAGCTTCTTGCGAACCGGCGCATTCTTCAGGGTCACGTACAGCGGCAGGCCGTCCTTATAGGGCGGGTAGTCCTCGCCCTTGATGAGCGGCTGCAGGTAGCGCCGCGCTTTGTTGGTGATGTGGAAGCCGTCCTCGGTGATGTAGTCGCGCGGCAGCATTTTCTCCTTGTTGGCCACCTCTTCCAGAGGCGTCGAGCCGATCTTCCACTTGTACGGCTTGTCGGAGATCCTCACGATCGTCGGCATCACGGAATTCTGGCCCTTAAGCGCCAATTCGACGGCGGCGCGGCCCACCGCGTATGCCTGCTCGACATCGACTTTGGAGGCGATGTGTCGGGCCGCGCGCTGCAGATAGTCCGCGACGGCCCAGTGATGCTTGTAGTTGAGCTTCGATTTCACCAATTCGGCGATCACAGGAGCGACGCCGCCGAGCTGTGCATGGCCGAACGCGTCGCGCAATCCGGCATCCGACAGAAATTTTCCCTCGCTGTTCTTCACGCCCTCAGAGACGACGATCGCGCAATAGCCGTATTTTTCGACGCATTCGCGAACGCGCGCGCAGAACCGCTCTTCTTCGAACCTGATTTCTGGAAACAGAATCAGGTGCGGCGCATCGCCAGCCTTCTCGGCCGCCAAGCCGCCCGCGGCTGCAATCCAGCCGGCGTGTCGGCCCATGACTTCCATGATGAAGACCTTGGTGGAGGTCTTCGCCATCGAGGCGACGTCAAAGCCAGCCTCACGGATGGACACGGCCACGTACTTCGCCACTGAGCCGAATCCGGGGCAGCAGTCGGTGATCGGCAAATCGTTGTCCACCGTCTTCGGTACGTGGATCGCCTGAATCGGATATCCGAGTTTTTCCGCAAGCTGCGAGACCTTAAGGCACGTATCCGCCGAGTCGCCCCCTCCGTTGTAGAAGAAGTAGCCAACGTTGTGCGCCTTAAATACTTCGATCAGGCGTTCGTACGGCGCTGGGTGCTCGTCGAATTTCTTCAGTTTGTATCTTGCGGAGCCGAACGCTCCGGAGGGGGTGTACCGCAACGCGCGGATCGCAGCGGACGACTCCTTGCTCGTGTCGATCAGATCTTCCGTCAAGGCGCCCACGATCCCGTGACGGCCCGCGTACACCTTGCCAATCTTGTTCTTGTGCTTGCGGCAGGTTTCGATGACGCCGCAGGCGGAGGCGTTGATGACGGCGGTTACGCCCCCGGACTGTGCATAGAAGGCGTTCCGCGGCTTCGGCGAGGGCATGGGGACACCTCTGTTCGGATTGGGTTGGCGCGGAAGGATAGCGCAGGCGCGACCGGGGCGTAGCGTCCGGCCTGCCATGGGAAGCGTTGCCCGCCTCTCGCGGTGTCGGTCTTCCCATTTATCGAACGGGCAAGGCGGGAAAGAGCGAGCCCATTTCACGAACGACGTCTTTTCTGTAGGGTAGCGCCTCGTTTTGCGGGAGGTCGTGATCGAATGATGCGGATCGTGTTGTTGGGAGCGCCTGGTTCAGGTAAAGGGACGCAAGCCCAGCGGCTGCAGGCCAAGTACGGCGTGCCGCAGGTCTCTTCCGGCGATCTGCTGCGCGATGCGGTTGCGCGCGGCACGGAGCTCGGGCAGAAGGCGAAAGCCGTGATGGAGGCTGGCCAGCTCGTCTCCGATGACATCGTCCTGGGACTCATACGCGAACGCTTGAGCCGTCCGGACGCGGCGGCGGGCTTCATTCTCGACGGCTTTCCCCGCAACATCGAGCAGGCGAATGCGCTCAGTGCGCTCCTCGACGAAATCGGTAAGCCGCTCGAGGCCGTGTTGCTGCTGGACGTGCGCAGGCAGACGCTCATACAGCGCCTTGCCGGTCGGCGTATCTGTGCTCGATGCGGCACGGTCTACAACGTGCATTCCCTGCCTCCGGGCGTGACGACATGCGCCCGCGACGGCGCCGAGCTGCGCCAGCGGCCGGATGACAACGAAGAAGTGATCGGCAAACGACTGGAAGTTTACGAGAAGCAGACGCGGCCGCTGGTCGAGCACTACACCTCGCAAGGGCTGTTGCGCGTCGTGGCTGGAGAAGGAGAACTCGAGGATGTTTTCGAGCGCATGGAATCCGCAGCGCTGACGAAGTCGCCCCGCGCGTCCCTGCGTAAGGCTAAGCGAGCCGGCAACGCCAAGCCGAAATCTCCTGCGAGGAACGCCAGGAAACGCGCAACGACGGCCCCGGCCTCCAAATCGGCGACGAAAAAGCGGTCGACTCGAGCCAAGGCCGCGGCGAAGGGCCGCTCTGCCGCTGCAGTCAAGCGGCGCAAGCCGTCCTCGAAGAAGAAGCCGCAGAGCACGAGCCGGCCGAAGCGCGCGGCGGGCGCTCGGGGTCCCAAGCGACGCAGCGCGCGCCCACGCAAGGCGAAGTAGATCTCACTTATCGGCGGCCTGGTAGGGGACTTGCGAAGCGACGTGCCGGCGTCAGGCAAGCCGGATTTCGACGGCGGCTTCAGCGCGCCTCACCCGCCAGGCGCGCGCCGATCGCTTCGCGGCGCCAACCCTGTAAAAGCCGATCTGCGCGTCCAGAAAAGACGAGTTGCTCAACGTCTCGCCGCGTGGCCAGCAATTCAGGGCTGATCTTCAGTTCGCTCGATCGCGCGCGCACCAGGTTCATGAGCTTCGTGACCAGAGCCAACTTCTGGGGATCCGGCCTGGGAGGCGTGAACGCGGGGGGCTCGTTTATCGCGGACGCACGGCCTTGCGCGACCAGGGACAACAGCTCTTCGCCTCGTTTGCGCAGAACGGCCGGCGGCAGGGTGCGAATGCGTTCGAGGTCCTGCGGCGTTTCGGGCAGTCGTTCCGCGATTTCGCGCAGAGCGTCATCCGCCAGAATCCAGCCGCGTGGCCGGTTGGCGCTGATCGCGCTTGTTTCGCGCCACTCGGCCAGCAACTTCGCGGCGGCGCGCTGCGAGGGCTGAAGGCGATCAAGGCCCTTGAGCCGGCGCCATGCCGCTGACGGTTCGACTCGGTGCAGTCCGGGCCGCTCCAAATCCTGCGTCTCCTCGTGCAGCCAGTCGAGTCGACCGACTGCGACGAGTTCATCCCGGAGTAGGCGATAAAGCGGTGCGAGATAGCGCACGTCGTCGATTGCGTACTGCAGCTGCTCTGGGCTCAAGGGGCGTCGCGACCAGTCGGTGCGGGTGTGTTCTTTGCCCAGTGAATGGCCCAGACGCTCCGCGACCAAGGTCGCATAACCAGCTTGCGCTGCTGAACCAAGCAGTGCGCCTGCGATCTGCGTGTCGAAAATCGGCCCGAACGCCGGTGCGCCCTCGCTTGCGAGCGACAGCGCTTCGAGGTCCTGTCGGGCGGCGTGCAACACCTTGACTCGCGCCCGCTCTGCAAGAAAGTCCCAGAGCGGACGCAAGTCGCGAATAGCGAGCGGATCGATCACCGCGCAGCGCTCGTTGGCGGCGAGCTGAATGAGGCACAGCTTCGGGTAATAGGTGCTCTCGCGCAGGAACTCCGTGTCGAGCGCGACGAAATCGCTTGCGCGCATCAGCTCGAGGGCGTGTAAGAGTTCCGGCGACGTGCTGACTAAGAGCGCGGTCTGCATGCGTGCGTTACAATCGATCGGCAGTTGGTAGGTCCGCATTATAGGCGCGGCGCGCTCCCCGTTCGGATGCGCGTCCGCCCTCGTTCACACCTTCACCGTCATGTTCAGCTTGCTGCAGACATTTCTGGAGATCGCGCTCTGGCGCAAGGGTCCGCAGGATCTGCCCGCCTCACGCATGCTCGCGTGGTCGACCTTGATCGCGTATGTGGCTATCGAGTTCACGGGCGTGCGCCTGTTCGAGCTGAACCTGCGCGCCGCAGTGATCTTCATCGGCGTCGATGTGCTGATGCTCAGCGCCTGGCTGTACGCGGTCCTGGCTTTTTTCGGGCGAAGACAGCGGTTCGTGCAGACGATTACGGCCACGCTCGGGGTAGGCGTGCTGCTGTTGATGCTCGACATCGCGATGCGCGCGCTCGAGCTCGCAGTGGGCGAGGGCGACGCGTTCGCGGGCAACTGGTTGTTCATCCGCTTCCTGATTCTCGCCCTCGTGATGGGCCGGATTTTCATGCACGCGCTCGATCGGGGCCTCATTACCGGCATGGCGCTCACCGTGGCGATCGTCTACTCCACGCAAGCCGTCGCTCAGTTGGCGCTCGACCGTCTCGGCGGAAGCGGTTAGCGGATATGGGAGGAAAAAATGCAGAAGACTGACGTTTGCGGGGAAGCGGCGCACATGAGCCCGCGCCAATCAGGATGCGGCTGTGATGCTCTGAGCGCCCGCAACTCGCAACCCATCCCCCGCTGACCAACCATGCATCTACACATTCTCGGCGTCTGCGGTACGTTCATGGGCGGCGTCGCCGCGCTCGCGCGCGCGGCGGGTCACCGAGTGACGGGTTCGGATCAGGGCGTGTATCCGCCGATGTCCGATCAGTTGTCGGCGCTTGGCATTGATCTCATCGAGGGCTACGACCCCGACCAACTGCGGCTGAAACCGGATGTGGTCGTCGTCGGCAACGTCATGAGCCGCGGCAACGCACTCATCGAAGCGTTGCTCGACAGCGGCATTCCGTATATGTCCGGTCCAGAGTGGTTGGCGAGACATGTGCTCGCGGGGCGCTGGACAATGGCTGTCGCAGGCACGCACGGCAAGACGACGACCTCGAGCATGCTCGCGTGGATTCTTGAATACGCCGGACTCGATCCCGGGTTCCTGATCGGGGGCGTGCCCGCGAACTTCAATGTCACCGCGCGGCTCGGATCGGGCAGGCACTTCGTCGTCGAGGCGGACGAGTACGACACTGCGTTCTTCGACAAGCGCGCCAAATTCGTTCACTACCGTCCGCGTACCGTCGTGCTGAACAATCTCGAGCACGATCACGCTGACATTTACCCCGACGTCGCCGCGATCCAGTGGCAATTCCACCAGCTCATGCGCATGACGCCGCGCAATGGTCTGGTCGTCGCGAATGCGGGCGAGGCGAACGTGATGCAGGTCATCGATATGGGCTGCTGGACGCCCGTGGAGCGATTCGCTTCCACGTTAAGCGGCGATGCGGCGTGGTACCCGCTCACCGAGCCGGGCGGCGACTATTCCAAATTCACAGTCATGGAAGGAAACCATCGGGTCGGCGATATCGAATGGGGGCTGCTTGGTCGGCATAACGCCGAGAATGCGCTTGCCGCAATGCTTTCGGCTCGCCACGCCGGCGTGGATCTCGACACAGCGCGCCGAGCGCTCAAAGAATTCCAGGGCGTCCGGCGCCGCATGGAGGTGCGCGGCGTCGCGCGCGGCGTCACCGTGTACGATGATTTTGCGCATCATCCCACGGCCATCCAGACGACGATCGACGGTTTGCGGCGGCGCATCGGGCGCTCGCGGCTTATCGCAGTGCTCGAGCCGCGCTCCAATACGATGAAACTTGGCGCGCATCGTGAGGCGCTGGCGAAATCGCTCGCAGAGGCGGATCGAGTCTGGATCTATCAGGGCTCTAGCGTGAAATGGGACCTCGCACAGTCCGTGGCCTCCCTTGGCGATCGGGTGAGCGTATCTCACGATATCGATGGTCTCGTCGCAGCCCTGGCAGAAGACTCGGCGCCGGGCGATCACATCCTCATCATGTCGAACGGCGGCTTCGGCGGCATCCATGCAAAGCTGCTCGAGCGTCTGCACGAGCGCGCCGGGTCCAAGGCGCGAGTGTGAGCGCCGACGCGAGCTGCGCGCGCAAGTTCTTGAAACATCGCGAGCGCGTACGAGGACCTCGCGGCAGCGCTACGTGGAAACGTCGGCAAGCACTGCCTCGAGATTGACGCGCCTGCGCGACTGAAATTCTTGAGTGAACGGATCAGCGTGGAGGCTGGCTGAGCGCATTGCGAGTGAGCCATGCGTACGCGGCGCCGATCGCCGCAAACCACACGAGCGCCGCCCAGCCGATCACGCCATCGTATGTTCCCGCCAAAGCGGCCATTGACGCAGCCGGATTAAGGACTGTCGTCTCCCGCAGCACGGCGACAGCGCACACTCCTGCGGCGTGAAGGCCGATGCACGCCGCGATTGCACCCGTGCGCAGGCGTACAAGCGCGAGCAACACGCCGAGTATCGCGAGCGCGGCGAAAGAGTCGACAAAAGTCATGGGATCGGCGTAGCGATCGAACAGCCTGCCTAGAACCGCGAATCCATGAATCCACGATACTTCATCCGGCGGAACGCGCAGCTTGCCGCCCACAAAATGCAGCGCGGCGTATAGCAGACTGGGTGCGATCGCCGCGGCCCTCACACCGCAGGTGCGAGCCACGGCCGTGAATAGCGCGCCCCGGAAGACGGTCTCTTCGATGAAAGCGACCGCGAGTCCGGAGAGAATCCCTGCAACGATCACCTCGACGATCGGCGTTTCCAGACCTGGTTTGAGCTGTCGCACGTCGAGTCCAAGCAACAAGGCGGCGAGCGGGATCATCAGCGCGATTCCACAGAGCCAGCCCATCACGAGTTGCCGCAGAAATTCTCGCCGCGGCTGCCCATAGCCCAACGAAACGCGATCAGCCAGATCATGCCGACGAATGAGGTAAACGAGCCCGACGAGCGCGAGCAGCATGGCCAGGCGCTTCATGACCCGATGGACGGGCTCGACCGATACGGCGCCCACCAGCAGCCACGCCGGATAGGTCAGCGCCGCGGCGATGATCAGGGCGGCCGCGAGGAGTGCGAGAAAGCTTAGGAATGGGCGCATGAAGCGACTCGATAAATGGTCAGCTGCGTGCGGGAACGGCAAGCCAGGGCTGCCGCACAACGGGCGATCGCACCGGCGCGAGGCGTTTCCCGGCGTTCGGGCAGACAGAGCGCGCGGCTCGTTCGGCACTTATTGCTCTCTTTGCATCAGCCGCGCTCTTTCAGGAGGGTTCTCATGGATGACGACGACACCTTCAGCATCGTGTCCGCGCTCGCACACGGCGTCAATCCGCTCAATCGCGAGATATGGGGCGCCGACGTCTGTACCAGTCGCCCGAGTCATATGCGAGCTGTTCGTCGAGTCCGACGTCACAGCAACTCGCGTCCATGGCTGTGGGATACTAAGCGGCTTGGGCAGCCCGCGGGTCAATACAGCGCATTCTGCCTGCAGCGGCGGCGACTGCTCATGGGTAAACGATTTTGGAGGATGCATGGGGATCGGGACGTATTTGCGCCGGCGCATCGCAAAGCCGATCGTCGAGAAGCTAGATGCGCAGGGTCAGCTGCTTTGCGAGATGCACATTCGCGCGCTGCTCAATACCAGCCCCTACGATGCGCCATTGAGGCTGGAACGCTTTGGGTTTCGCAGCTTTTCTCAAAACGACGAAGACGGAATCATTCAGGAGATCTATCGGCGCATTGGGATCGAGACGGCGACCTTCGTGGAATTCGGCGTCGAGAACGGACTAGAGAACAACTCCCGTCTGTTGCTCAACCAGGGTTGGCGTGGGTTGTGGCTCGAAGGCAATGTGCGCGCCGCACGCTCGGCGGCAGCGGCCTTTGCTGCGGAAATCGCCGCTGGACGTCTTCAATTGCGCTCGACGTTCGTAACGCGGGAGAACATCAACGAACTGATCGCTTCGGCGAAGTTCGACGCACTGGACCTGCTGAGCATCGACGTCGACGGCAACGACTACTGGATTTGGGAGGCCGTCGCCGCCCAGCCTCGCGTCGTGGTAATCGAATACAACGCGAAGTTCCGCCCGCCCAGCCGTTGGGTGATGGCGTACAAATCCGACCACCGCTGGACGGGCGGCGATTATCACGGCGCTTCGCTGCAGTCGCTTATCGAACTGGGTGAACGTAAGGGCTACGTTCTCGTCGGCTGTTGCCTAGCCGGGGTCAATGCTTTTTTCGTCAGGAAAGATCTTGTGCAAGATCGTTTCGCCGTTGCGGATTCAGCGGCACTGTACAACCCGCCGCGGTTCTATCTGCATTCCATGTTGGCGTGCGGTCATCCAGCGGAGCCGTTTGGAGCATATGA
>DATAFY010000082.1:0-1574 GCA_036257205.1 Steroidobacter sp.
TCCCGGGCGGGATCGCCCGCGACATTTCCGAAGCCGGGATGGCTGCGGCGCGCGCGCTTGCCGACGATATCGCCAGGCAACTGCCCAAGCTTTCCGACCTATACGAGAACACGGCCTCGCTGCTGGACCGGACGAGGGGGACGGGAATTCTCAAGCCGGAACTTGCGGCGCGCTTTGCCTGCGGTGGAATCGTCGGGCGCGCCTCCGGCCGCTCCTTCGATGCGCGGCGCGATGCGGCCTATCCGCCCTACGATACGCTGGGTTTCGAGGTGCCCGTGCTGGAAGATGGCGACGTCGACGCGCGCGTCTGGATACGCTTGCGCGAAATCGAACAGAGCCTTTTGCTCATCGGTCAAATTCTGGACCGGCTGCCGCGCGGCCCCATTGCCACCCCGGCTCCGTCGGGCGCTTCCCATCGCGAGGGCGCCGCTCTCGTGGAAGCCTTCCGCGGCGATGTCCTTGTCTGGCTGCGCCTCGAAGGGGACAGCAGGATCGCGCGCTGCCATCTGCGCGATGCGTCCTGGTTCCAATGGCCGCTGCTCGAAGCAGCGATCGAGGGCAACATCGTGGCCGATTTCCCGCTCTGCAACAAATCCTTCAACTGCTCCTATTCTGGGCACGATCTCTGAGGCGTCATGCGAAGGCTTCTGTTCGAGAGTCTGGTGAAGGGGGCGCTGACCGAGGCGCCGCCCGCGCCGGACGAGGCCGCGTTGGCCGAGCTCGGACATTCCCTTCGAGAGCGCGCGCGCCGCCGACTGGGCCGCAGCCTTTCCATACGCGAGGTGGATGCGGGTTCCTGCAATGGCTGCGAGCTGGAAATTCACGCCCTCAACAACGCCTATTACGATGTGGAGCGGTTCGGTCTGCGCTTCGTCGCTTCGCCGCGCCATGCCGATGTGCTGCTCGTGACCGGTCCCGTCACCAGGAATATGCGCGAGGCGCTGGAGCGTACATATCGCGCGACGCCGGATCCCAAATGGGTCGTTGCGGTCGGGGATTGTGCCCGCGATGGCGGCTGCTTCGCGGGGAGCTACGCTGTCTCAGGTGGGGTCGCCGCCGTGCTCCCCGTCGACCTTCACATTCCCGGCTGTCCGCCCGCGCCTCTCGAAATCTTGAGGGGCCTGATGGCCTTGCTGGACACGGCGGGCGGCGTGGTTCGCAAAGCGTGAATTCCCGCGCGGCCATGTTGGGGCTGTTCCGAGCCGGCATGGCGGCGGCCCTGTGCCAGCTCGCTGCAGCGATAACCATCACTGCTGGCCTCGAAGGTTGCCTTGGATGCGGCAAGGCGCTCCTGCTCGAGCGCATCCAGAGCGCCTCGGGAATCCCCGTCCACGCGGATGTGACGGTTGCGAGCTCGGCGCGCGTAGGAACGACGCGCAGGGCCATCCAGATGTGCCGCGAAGGCGGGGCCGACACTCCAACCTGCGTTCACGGCAGCAAGGTCCGCAGGGCTTCCGTTGAGATGAATGAGGATGGATCGCATTTTTTACCCCTGGATCAATGTGCCACGGACAGGGACCGCGCCGACTTTCGCGCGATCTCGGAGAGAAACGCCGAGACTTCCCTTTGGACTT
>DATAFY010000110.1:0-5917 GCA_036257205.1 Steroidobacter sp.
GCAGCCCGACGCCGGCACGCTGCGCATCGGCGAGACCGTGCAGATGGCCTACGTCGATCAGTCGCGCCAGGCTCTGAACGATGCGAACACCGTCTGGCAGGAGATCTCCGGAGGGCTCGACATGATTCGCGTCGGGTCTTACGAGACCTCCTCGCGCGGCTACGTCGGCCGGTTCAATTTCCGCGGTACGCAGCAACAGCAGTTGATCGGCGAGCTGTCCGGCGGCGAGCGCAACCGCGTCCACCTCGCGAAAGTGCTGAAGAGCGGCGGCAACGTGGTGCTGCTCGATGAGCCCACGAATGATCTGGACGTCGAAACGCTGCGCGCGCTCGAGGAAGCTTTGATCAGCTTCCCGGGCTGCGCGGTCGTCATCTCGCACGACCGCTGGTTCCTCGATCGCATTGCGACCCATATCCTCGCGTTCGAGGGCGACAGCGAAGTGGTCTGGTTCGAGGGCAATCATGCGGAGTACGTGGAGGACCTGCGCCGCCGCAAGGGCGACGACGCCGATCGGCCTCATCGCATCCGCTACAAGAAACTCGACGCCTGAGTCGCCCGCAAGTCACACTTGGCGTTATGGACCGCCCGACTCTCCTGATCGACGGCCGTTCGCTCACGCTTGAGGCGCTCTGGCGCTTCGAGCGGGAACGCGCGCTCGTGAGTCTGGATGAGAGCGCGCGCGCGGACATGCTGCGCAGCCTCGCCGTCGTGCGCGAGGCGGTCCGCACGCAACGGGTGAGCTACGGCATCACAACGGGCTTCGGCGCCTTTGCGAACAAGCGCATCTCTGCCGATCAGGTCAAGCAGCTGCAACTGAATCTCGTACGCAGCCACGCGACCGGCATCGGCAAACCGCTCGACGCGCCGATCGTCCGGCGAATGCTTCTGCTTAAGGCCAATGCGCTGGCCGCCGGGTGCTCCGGGGTTCGTCCTGAGCTCGTCGATGCGCTGCTGGCCCTGCTCAACAACGAGGTGACCCCTGTCATTCCCGAGCGCGGCTCCGTCGGCGCATCAGGGGATCTGGCGCCGCTGGCGCATTTGTCGCTGTGCCTGATCGCAGAAGGCGAAGCTATGGCTGAGGGCCACTCGCTGACGGATGCGTCGGTATGCGAGGCTGCGGGGTTTGCGCCGATCGCGCTCGAGGCGAAGGAAGGACTTGCGCTCATCAACGGCACCCAGCTCAGTCTTGCACTGGCGCTCGAGGGATTGTTTCGGGCTCAGGCGCTGTTGGACGCAGCCATCGTCGTCGGCGCGCTCACGGTGGAAGGTCTCGCCGGCAGCTACACGCCTTTCGATGAGCGCATCTCGACGGCGAGTCGCTCGCCGCATCAGATCGAGGTGGCGCGACGCTTCCGACTGTTGCTGACGGAAAGCGAGATTCACCGCGCTCACGAAGACTGCGATCGCGTGCAAGATCCGTACGCGGTGCGCTGCATGCCGCAGGTGTTCGGCGCCGTCGAAGCCGCCCTCGCCCACGCCCGGGACGTGCTGAGCCGCGCGCTGAACGGCGTGACCGACAATCCGCTCATCTTCGATCGGGACATTCTGTCCGGCGGTAATTTCCATGCCGAGCCGCTCGCGATGGTGAGCGACTATCTGGCGATCGCGGTCGCGGAGCTGGCGAGCATGTCGGAGCGTCGAACCGACCTGCTCGACCGCCGTGTGAATCCTGCGCTCAACATGTTCCTGACGACGGAGCCGGGACTGGAGTCCGGGTTCATGATCGCCCATGTCGCCGCCGCCGCGCTCACCTCGGAGAACCGTACGCTTGCGCACCCAGCCTCGGTGGACAACGTCACTACGTCCGCCGGTCAGGAGGATCATGTGAGCATGGCGCCCTGGGCGGGTTATAAACTGCGCCGAATCTGCGAGAACACCACGCACGTGCTTGCGATCGAGCTGCTCGCCGCCGCGCACGCAATCGACAAGCAGCAGCCGCTCGCAACCACCGATCCTTTGCAGCGCATCCACGCACTGGTGCGCAGCAAAGTGCAATATCGTCCCTGCGATCACCGTCTGGACCGTGATATCGCCGTCCTGACGAGATTGATAGACAACGGCGAGTTGACCCAGTTCCTGAGCGCCGCTGGCTAGTGGGAGAATCGAAGAAGGAACATGAGCGCGCGCAACCTGCGCGGCGTGCGGCCCCAAGGCCGCCCATAAATCACTTGCCGGCCTAACGTATGTCCTCCAACGCGGTCCCCGTCGTACTTGCGCTCTTCGGAGTGCTCCTGCTTGCCCTCGCCTGCCAAAGGCTGTTTCGTGCTCGCGTTGCGGCCGCGACCGGCGGCGCCTTGGCAGGCCTGCTGCTGCTCGCCAGCGCGGCGCTCGTGTTCGTGGTCTCGCTCAATTTGCACACTTACGCTCGACTCAGCCATGAGGAGCCGGTCGCGGAAATCGTCTTCGAGGCGCGCGGGCCGCAGCGCTATCGGGCGACGCTCGCGCACGCGCGCAAGGGCGAAATGCAGATGTTCATTCTCGCGGGCGATGAGTGGCAACTGGACGCCCGCGTGCTCAAGTGGAAAGGCTGGGCGAATCTGTTCGGCCTGGACGCGCAGTATCGCCTGGAACGGGTAAGCGGGCGCTACCGAGACATCGAACAGGAGCGCAAGGAGGAACGAACTGTCTACGCGTTAAGCGACAATCCCGGCGTGGATTTGTGGGCGCTCAGCACTCGCTATCCCCGCTGGCTGCCGTTCATTGACGCTGTGTACGGCAGCGCGACCTATCTGCCCATGGCTGACGGCGCACGATATGAGATCTCGATCACGCAGTCCGGGCTTGTCGCACGAGCGCTCAACCAAGCCGCCGCGTCGGCGGCGGGAAGCTGGAGATAGCGCAGGCTTTAGCCGACCCAGCGGCGCGCGTTGCGATAGATGCGCATCCATGGGCTGTCTTCCAGCCACTCATCGGGACGCCAGGAGTTCTGAACGGCGCGATACACGCGCTCGGGGTGCGGCATGAGAAGCGTAATGCGCCCATCCGGCGTCGTGACGCCCGTCAGACCGCCCGGCGAGCCGTTCGGATTGGCCGGGTAAACCTCGGTCGGCAGCCCGCGATTGTCGACGAAACGCACCGCCAGCAATTGCGAACGCACCAACGCATCGAAATCCTGCTCGCTGGCGAACTCCGCGCGGCCTTCGCCGTGAGCCACCGCGATCGGCATCCGCGATCCCTCCATTCCCATGAGGAACAGCGAAGGCGATTTCACGATTTCGACCATGCTCACACGGCCCTCGAACTGCTCCGAGCGATTACGGACGAAACGCGGCCAGTGCTGCGCGCCCGGAATCAGCTCACGCAGTGCGGACATCATCTGGCAACCATTGCATACGCCCAAGGCGAAGGCGTCCTGGCGATTAAAAAATGCAGTGAACGCCTCGCGCAGCCGCGAGTTGAAAAGAATGGACTTGGCCCAGCCCTCTCCAGCGCCGAGCACATCGCCGTATGAGAAGCCGCCGCACACGACGAGCCCGCGAAAATCCTCAAGCCGCATTCGTCCCGCGACGAGGTCCGTCATGTGGACGTCGTATGGCTCGAATCCGGCGCGATAAAACGCCGCGGCCTTCTCGATGTGACTGTTGACGCCCTGCTCACGCAGAATCGCGACGCGGGGACGAACGCCCCTCGAGATGTACGGCGCGGCGATGTCCTCGTTCAGATCGAACGTCAGATGCGCATGCAGGCCCGGATCGTCGGGGTCCAGGACGCTCGCGTACTGCTCGCGCGCGCACTGCGGATTGTCGCGCAACTCCGTCATGCGGTAGCTCGTCTCGGACCATGCGCGCCGCAACTGCGTACGCGTTTCATCCAGAAGGACGGCGTTCCCTGCACGAATAACGACCCGATCGCCTGAGCTGGCCGATCCGATCACGCGGCTCATGGCGGTGAGTCCATGTCTTGCCAGCACGGCCTGGACGGCCTCCAGATCGCGTCGGCGGATCTGCAACACGGCGCCTAATTCCTCGCTGAACAAAGCAGCCGCCGGAATCGCCACGGGGCCCAGATCGACCTCAAGGCCGCAGCGTCCCGCGAAGGCCATCTCCACCAGCGTGACGAACACCCCGCCGTCGGAGCGGTCGTGATACGCCAGAACGCGGCCGGCGCCGCGCAGCTCCGCCACGGACGCGAACAGCCCGGCGAGCGCCTGCGCATCGTCGCAATCCGGCGAGATGCGCCCGAGGCTGCCGTAAACCTGCGCAAGACAGGAGCCGCCGATGCGATCGCGGCCTGCGCCTAAGTCGATCAGCACCAGCGCCGTGTCGCCCTGATCCGTGCGCAGCTGCGGCGTGAGCGTGCGCCGCACATCCCGGACGGGTGCGAATGCGGAGACGATCAACGACAACGGCGCGACCATCTTGCGTGGGGCCCCGCCCTCGCTCCAGCTGGTCTTCATCGACAGTGAATCCTTGCCGACCGGAATGGCGAGGCCGAGCGCGGGGCAAAACTCCTCGCCCACCGCTTTGACCGCGGCATACAGGTCTGCGTCCTCGCCCGGCTCCCCGCACGCCGCCATCCAGTTTGCGGACAGCCGCACGTCTGTGAGGGCCTGAATGTCCGCCGCGGCGATGTTCGTGATCGCCTCCCCGACGGCCATACGCGCCGAAGCTGCGGCATTGAGCAGCGCGAGCGGCGAGCGCTCGCCCATCGACATCGCTTCACCGCTGTTCGATGTGTAATCGCTGACCGTAACCGCCACGTCGCTCACCGGCGTCTGCCATGGGCCGACCATGGGGTCTCGGCTGATCATGCCGCCGACGGTGCGGTCTGCGATCGTGATGAGAAACGTCTTATCGGCGATGGTGGGCAGCCGCAGAAGTCGGTACGCGGCGTCGCGGATGTCGAGCGCCCTGGCCTCGAAATCGTCGGCCAACGACTCCAGGCGGCGCACCTCTCGCGTCATCTTCGGCGGCTTGCCGAGAATGACCTCGAGCGGCAGATCGACCGGGGCGTCCTGCAGCAATCGATCGCCCACCTTCAACCAGCCGTCATCGCTCGTCTCACCCACCACGGCGTACGGACAGCGCTCGCGTTCGCACAAACTCTGGAAACGTTCGAGGTCCTTCGCCGCGATCACGAGCACATAGCGCTCTTGTGCTTCGTTGCACCAGATCTCAAGCGGCGACATGCCCGGCTCGTCCGAGGGCACCGCCCGCAGTTCGATGCGTCCGCCGCGCTGGCTGTGCGCGATCGACTCAGGGATGGCGTTCGACAATCCGCCGGCGCCGACGTCGTGGATGAGCAGAATGGGATTGCTCTCGCCGAGCGCCCAACATTGATCGATCACTTCCTGAGCGCGGCGCTGAATCTCAGGATTGCCGCGCTGCACGGACGCAAAATCCAGATCCTCGGCGCTTGCGCCGCTGCCCACTGATGAGGCGGCTCCGCCGCCCAGCCCGATCAGCATGGCGGGCCCGCCGAGCACGATGATCTTCGCGCCGGCCGGCGCCTCGGCTTTCTCGACGTGCATGCGGCGCACGTTGCCCAGACCGCCCGCGATCATGATCGGCTTGTGATAGCCGCGCAGAGATGCACGCGTATCGGAGGCGGCCTGCAGTTCGAAAGTGCGGAAGTAGCCGAGGATGTTCGGACGTCCGAACTCATTGTTGAAGGCGGCCGCACCCAGCGGCCCATCGACCATGATGTCGAGCGCCGAGGCGATGCGCGCGGGCCGGCCGTGATCGCTCTCCCAGGGCTGCACGAAGCCCGGAATGCGCAGATTAGACACTGTAAATCCGGCGAGCCCGGCCTTGGGCTTGCCGCCGCGGCCGACGGCGCCCTCGTCGCGAATCTCGCCTCCGGAACCGGTAGCCGCGCCCGGAAATGGGGAAATCGCGGTCGGATGGTTATGCGTCTCGACCTTCATCAGAATGTCGATGGACTCATCGTTGAAGTCATAGCGATGCGAGTCCACGTC
>DATAFY010000227.1:0-1754 GCA_036257205.1 Steroidobacter sp.
CTATCCTCTACGAAACCGCCGCATAGGCTCCATCTGAAAGCCGTCACCACGTATTCAACCCGCGTCTTTCAACCAGTTGCATCGTTGGAAGCTCAGGGTAGTCGACGTGTTCAGAGCTTCCCCAGGTCGTCGTCGGGATCAGATTGCTTCACGTTCGCTTTGCGAGCGGTCGTCCCAGATAGGCTTTCAGCCACGCGCGCGCGAAGCGCAGATCGCAAGTGACGGTTTCGAGTGAAACGCCCAGCACGCCGGCGGTCTCACGCACGGTGAGGCCTGAGAAGTAGTGCAGATCGATCATCAGCACGGCGAGCGGGTCGAACGCTTCGAGCCGCTGCAGCCACAGGTCAATCTGTCGGGGATTCAGCGCCCCAGGCGGCGGTGGGTCGATTGCGCAGCCCAACAGGACTCGCCGGACCAACGGCGCCGCGAACAAAAGACAGCGGCGCTGGTCTGCCGGTGTGATGTCGGCGTGAAGCACGCGCCGCAGGAGTTCATTGAGAACAGTCCGTTTCAGGGAGGATTTCCGGCCCGCGTTGCCGGACAGATAGCGCCGCAGCTCCTGCTCCAGACGAGGCGCGAGCCGCGCCAGCGTCTCGTCATCGAGCGCCGATCGTGCCGGTTTCGTGATCTGAAGTTCGTTATTGGCGACGCCCGACATAAGCCAGCCCGCAGTCGAAGTCGCCGACTTCGACTCCCCTTCTTGCAGCGTTGGTTTCGAAGCGCGCGGCTGTTGCGTCAGTCCACAAAGCGCACGCCTCCCTTCTCGTAAATACGAGATTGGACGGTCGGGAGTCCCAGCAGCATGAGAAAAAATGAGCCGGAAGCGTCCGGACTCACTCGCGGGTCAGGAGCGCAGCGCCCGGTACAGCCACGTCCTTGCAAACGTCCAGCGCCGATAGGCCGTGGTCCTCGGAATTCCGAGCATGCGAGCCGCCTCGCTGATCTCGAGTCCCGCAAAACAGCGCAGCTTCACAAGCTCGGCGGCCTCCGGATGCTCCAACGCCAATTTGTCGACGGCCTCGCTGATCGCGAGCAACTGGTCGTCATTCTCCGGGTCAATCGGGATATCGATGATCGCCTCGAGGTCGATGCGTTGCTGTCCGCCGCCATGGCGGACCGCGCGGCGCTGTCTCGCCCGATCAATGAGGATGTGGCGCATCGCCTCAGCGGCTGCGGCGAAGAAATGGGCGCGATTGCGCCACTCCGGTTGTTCGGCGCCGCCCAGACGCAGCCAGGCCTCATGGACGAGCGCGGTCGGCTGCAATGTGGAGCCAGACGGCTTACGGGCCATCTGAGCCGCGGCCAGCCTGCGCAGCTCCTCGTACACGAGCGGCAGGAGGTCGGCGACCTCCGAATCGATAGCCTCTGTCTTATTCATGGCTGCGAGCGGTCCTTCGCGAGCTGCCATGCAGCCCGATCAGCACGAGAGTGTATCGGGGCCGTCGGCGTTCACAAACCACGATCGGGTCGGCGGGGCGACCGGCATTGCAGATTACAGCCGGGCGAATCGCGTCCCGCCGTCAGCGTCTCCGACGTGCTTGAGAAGAAAGCCCGCTTGCGCGGGTCTTCGTTCTTCCATCCACCGCTGCGTTATGCGCTCAGGTAATTCGCCCATTCACGATCGGGTTGAACGCAATCATCGCGCGCTGCGTCTGCGTAACCCCAAGTCCATGGCCCGGGAACGCGGTCGGGAAATTGGCCGCCTCGCCATGCAGCGCCATGTAGTTCAGCAGCACTGCCTGCACGAGCACGTT
>DATAFY010000250.1:0-4295 GCA_036257205.1 Steroidobacter sp.
TCGGCGCCAAGCTCGGAGGAAGAGCTGGCAGCGACCATCGCTCAGCACCAAGGGCCTGTACGCGTCGTCGGCTCCGGACATTCCTTCACGCCGCTGGCGGTGACTGATAGCGTTCTGCTCACGCTCGACGGCATGAGTGGACTGATCTCACATGACGCCAATGCACGCCGCGCGATTTTTTACGCAGGCACACGCTTAGGAGAGCTGGGATCGGCGCTGGCCGGCGTCGGCCAAGACATGCCGAACCTTCCGGACATCAACAAACAGTCTCTCGGCGGCGCGATCGCGACGGGTACGCACGGCACGGGCCGCGCGTGCAAGGCGCTGCATGGTGAGATCGTCTCACTGCGTCTGATCACCGCCCGAGGCGAGATCATCGACTGCTCGGCGGCGCAGGGCAGCGAGGTATTCAACGCCTGTCGTGTGGGGTTGGGCGCATTCGGGGTAGTCACGCGCATCCAGTTGCAGAATCGCCCGCTCACACGCGTGGTCAAGCGCACTTACGTCTCGCAGACGCAAGAGGCAATCGAACAATGGCCGGAGCTGATCCAGCGACATCGCAATGCCGAGTTCTACGCCGTGCCGTTCACGGGCCTTGCTTCCGTGATCACGTGCGATGAAACGAATCGTCCGGTGCAGCCACGCGGACCTGACCGCGATGCTGAAGGTCTGAAGGCGCTCAAGCGACTACGCGATCTCTTTGGATTCTCGAGCGGACTGAGAAGGCGCATTGCGCGACTGGCTATGTCCGATCTGCCGGCGGAGGAAGCGGTTGACGAAGGCTGGAAGCTGCTGTCGAACGAGCGTCCGATTCGATTCAACGAAATCGAGTTCCACTTCGCGCTCGATGCGCAAATTCCCGCGCTGCGCGAGACGCTTGCGGCAATTGAGACGCAGCGAAGGGACGTCTTCTTTCCGGTCGAGGTGCGGGTCGTCGACGCCGACGACGCCTGGCTGTCGCCGTTTTACGGCAGAGTGAGCGGCTCTATTGCCGTGCACGCGTACTACAAGGATGACTACCGGTTCTTCTTCGAACTGATCGAACCGATCTTTCGCAAATACGGCGGCCGTCCACACTGGGGCAAGCTCCACACGTTCACGGCCGCGGATCTTGCTGCGCTGTATCCCCGCTGGAAGGAGGCCATGCAAGTACGGCGTGAGCTCGATCCGGACGGACGCTTGCTCAATGACTATCTCAAAGCGGTATTGTCATGAACTCACGCGGTTTGATGACGCGGCGCAACGTGGTGTCAGGCGTCCTCGCGCTCGCGGCGGCAGGTGTATTCATCTCCCGCAAGAGCGATCTGGGCGGCGCGCATGGCGAGTACTTTCAGAAACTCACGCGGGCGTTGCGTAGGGCCCGCATCGCGCAACCCGTGATCGTCATCGATCGCACGCGCCTGCGGCAGAACGCGTCGGCTGCTGCGCGCGTGCTCGCGGATAAGCGGCTGCCCTTGCGAGTCGTCGTGAAGTCGCTGCCGGCGCCGCAGCTCATCGATGACGTCGCGGCGGCGCTGCAGACCCAGCGGTACATGGTGTTCAACGGGGTGATGTTGCTCGAGACGGCGAAGCGCGGGACGCAGATCGACGCGCTGCTTGGCAAGCCGTTGCCGGTTGAAGCAGCTCGCCAGTTCTACGATGCGATGAGCGCGGCGCGGATCGACTACTCCGAGCCGCAATGGCTTATTGATGCGCCAGAACGTCTGCAGCAGTACGCCCAGTTGGCCCGCGAGCGCGACCGACCGATGCGTATAAATCTGGAGATCGACGTGGGCTTGCATCGAGGCGGCGCTGCGAGCGCTGATGAATTGCTCGCTCTGGTTCGCGGCGCCCAAGCGGAGCCAAAGCTAGTCGTCAGCGGCCTGATGGGCTACGACGCCCATGTTCCGCGAATGCCGAACGTGGAGAGCGCGTGGCGCGCGAGTCAAGCGCATTACGCAACGGCGCTCGAGGCGATGCGCAGCGTATACGGGGAAAGCGTTGCGCGACTGACGCTCAACTCCGCAGGCAGCCCCACGTATCGCATGCATGCGCAGGGCACAGCGGCGAACGAGGTGTCGGTCGGCTCAGCTTTCGTGAAACCCGCCGACTTCGATCTGGACACGCTCACACACCACGCACCCGCCGCTTTTATCGCGACGCCTGTGATCAAAGCGCTCAATTGCGCACAGATTCCGGGTCTCGAATCGCTGACCGGATTACGGCGCTTCATGAATCCTAACACCGAACGAGCATTCTTTATTTACGGCGGTCACTGGCTCGCGCGGCCGGAATCTCCGCCGGGCCTGGAGTTTAGTTCGCTTTACGGCCGCTCGAGCAATCAGGAGCTGCTCATGGGGTCCAGCGCAGTCCACCTGCGGGTGGACGACTACGTGTTCTTTCGTCCAATGCAGAGCGAGGCGCTGTTGCTGCAATTCGGAGACCTACTCGTATATGAAAACGGCGAGATCAGTCAGCGCTGGCCGACCTACGGCGTTTCGGCCTGAGGGGAGGCACAACGCACAACAGTCGGCCACGGCTCAAATCCATAGTCGCTACTCGCCTATCTTGCGCGTCGGCATCGTTTGACGCCGTGTCGGTATCGTCCAGCGTCGCTGTGTCGACTGCATGACGCGCCGGGAACACCGGAGCGCCGCTCGCGTTGCCCAATCAAAAGGAACTGAAACTCGTTACGCGGTCAGATGGGAGTTTTGCGAGGTGTCCAATGCGAATGTTAGCGGCGCTGTTCGCGGCCGGAATGATCATTGCCAGCGCCGCAGGCGCCCAGGCGACGAAAGGCGAGACCATAGAGGGCGCCGAGGCCAAGTTTGCAGCGCTAGATCGGAACAAGGATCAGCGTCTCAGCAAGGTTGAGGCGAGCACGGAAGACGAGCTGACGGGCCAGTTCGCATCACTGGACACGAATTTTGATGGATATCTGAGCAAGTCAGAGTACGTCGCTCGGAAGTCTCGGCAGCCCTTTCCATCGAACAGCGACGAGTACTGATACGAGTTGATGGCTCGGCGCGGTAGTCGGACTCACGAACCATGGATTTCTTCTTGCATGATCGCGGCCAGGCCCGTAAGGGACTGATCGCTTTGCTGCTCGCAGCTCTATCGGCCTGTCATCCGCCGCCGCCCACGCCGGAGCCAGGTCCCAACCCGGAGCCGCCTCAGGAGGTGCCGCGTCCTCGGTCCTGAAACTGCTGCTCCAATCCCTTTCGCGTTTTCCCGTGCGACTACGGTGCTCAACGTGGGATCACTTCCCGCAGGTTGATACGCGAATCGACGAGGGGTGATGCGCACGGTCGCAGCTTCCGGCGCGCTTTTCGGGAGCGCCGGTCAAAGCGAGACGTTCGGGCTGTGCAATTTTTCAGGCGTTTGCCTCGTCGCAAGCCAACGCACGGCCGTTCGCCTGCGCCGCACCAACCAAGGGGAACAATTCTGATGAATATTCGCGTTGCCGCGCTTCTGAGCGCTTGCCTGCTCTCAGCTACGGGGTGGGCGGCGGAAAAGAGACTGGATCGGACGTTTTCAGTGAGTCCGGGGGAGAAACTGACCGTTCAGGCGCGCGCTGCCGATATCACGGTGACGGGCCCGATGGGAACGAGGTGGTCGTGGGGTCACGCAGGAGTACAGAAACCGTTGGGTCGGCTGGTTCTCATTCGGCAACGTCGAAACCGACATCACCGTGAAGACGCCTCGCAACTACAGCGTCGACTTCGTTCTCCGGCGGACAGATCGTCGCCAGCAAAGTCAACGGCGAGGCGAACGTCCGGCGGCGATATCCGAGCCACCGCCATCGTCGGAGCGCTTCATGCTGAGACATCGGGGCGGAAACGTCATCGCGGAGGACGTTCGCAGCGACGTCGGTCTGAAAACCTCCGGAGGCGACGTTGTCGCCAAGGCTATCGATGGCGCGATCAGCGCACGCACCTCGGGTGGGGGCGTCACCGCTGAACTACTAGGCCAGAATCGCGGCATCTCAGCATCGAGTTCGGGCGGCAGCATCGTGTTGCATCTGCCGAAAAATATCGCTGCGACGCTGGACGCTTCGAGCAACGGCGTCTCGATCTCCAGCGACCTGCCGGTGAGCACCCACGAAGAGGGCCGAGGCAAGCTGTCAGGCGCGATCAACGGCGGCGGCCCGACGATCAAACTGCACACGGCCGCGGGGCGCATCAAACTCGTCACTGGAGAATAGTGGATCCTTGCGTTGCGGCCGCCGCTCGTGCTTGAGCGGCGGCCGCCTCCAGTCAGAACTTCACGGCGTCCTGCAACCGGAACGTAATCGGTATCTGCTTCCACATCGTGAC
>DATAFY010000253.1:0-10818 GCA_036257205.1 Steroidobacter sp.
CGACCCAGCGCGGATGGTTGTAGCCGAGCGCGGCGACAGCGTGTCCGCCGTACAGATCGAGCACCTGACGCCCGGTCGGGGTGCGCAGGAACACGCCTCGCGCGTCCGCGACTTCCAGAGGGAACTGTGCGAACACCGGCGCAAGATGATCAGACGGCGATGTCCGGCTGATTGACGTGTTGGCGGCCATAGTGGGCGGTTTGTGGTCGTGATCTGTGAAGGGCGGGAGGGCTAGTCGCTAGTCGACCCAGGCTCTCAGGTCCATCCGGCCGCAGGCGCGAGCAGGCCCGTCGTTTCCGGTAGGCCGAATATGCGATTCAGCCATTGCATGCCGCCGCCTGCCGCGCCCTTGGTGAGATTGTCGATCGCGCACATGACGGCCACGCTCTGTCCATCTCCAGCGCCGCTCAGGTACGCGTAGTTGCTCGCTGCGACGTCCTTGATGTGCGGCATCTCAGCCTGCACGCGCACGAAAGGCCTGCCTTGATAAAAACTGCGCAGAGCCTCGATGACGTCGGCCGTCTTCACCGTGCGTGCGGCGGTCGCCTGCACCGTGACGTGAATGCCGCGAGCAAAAGGCCCGGAGTGCGGCACAAAGTTGAACTGTGCGTCCACGCCGCAGGCCGCGAGCGTCAGCGCCTTGATCTCGGGCGTATGTCGATGGGCCAAAGCGTTGTAGGCATACAGGTCGCTATGACGCTGCGGGTGATGGGTGCCGGGGCTCGGCGTGCGCCCAGAACCCGTGCTGCCGGTCACGCCTGAGACGAAGATGCGCGGCTCGACTAACCCGAGTTTGAGCAGCGGCACGCTGGCGAGCAGCACGGCCGTGGCAAAGCAGCCCGGATGGGCGACGTGCCGCGTCTGCAGGCGATCGAGATGTTCCGGGACGGCGCAGCTGAACTGCGCGATCCGCTGCGGCGCGCCGTGCGCGTGTTTGTAGACGGCCTCGTAGGCGCTCGCGCTCGAGTAGCGGTAATCGGCTGAGATGTCGATGACGCGTGGTGCGGCGCCGTTCTGCTCCGCCGCCGTAAGCAGATGATCGATGAGTTTCGCGGCCGCCCCATGCGGCGCGGCGGACAACACCGCGGAGGTCGGCAGCGAACTCACGAGCTCAGCGACTTCTGCCAGACTCGAGAAGGCGAGCGTCGGATACACAGGCGCCAAGTGGCCGAACGATTTCGCCACGGGCTCGCCAGGTTGGCTGTCCGACAGGACCGCTTTGAGCTCTAGGTGTGGGTGCGCGGCAATCAGGCGCAGCAGTTCGCCGGCGACGTACCCAGTGCCGCCCAACACGATCGTCGGGACAATTTGTGGTTCTGCTTTCATTGCGTGCGCATTCATTCGACGTCCGCCCCCGCGGCGGCTTTGGCGTTCAGCCCGACCGACTCAATCACCCGATCGCCCAGCGCGAGCCCGTCGGTGATCGCATTGAAGGCAGGCACGCCAAACTGATCGCGAATGATGTTCACGCCCACGGCGTTGTCCGTCGCCGGACCGGTCACGACCGCGGGCTCGATGCCGAAGCGCTCGCGCAGGAGCTTTACGCCGCCCCAGGCCGCAACGGGATCGTTCGCCGACAGCACGACCGAGGTCAGTGCGCGCCGGATGTCTTCGGACGACAAGATGGCTTCCACCCCGTACGCGCCCAAGATGCCGTCGCCGAGCTCGAACACGATCACGTCCGGCTCGCCCTGCGACATCTCGGTCAGCAGCGCGCGAGTGATCGCCGGTCCGGTCTTCGCCGTGGTGGTCACGACCCCAAGATCGGTGAAAATCATGCTGCGGCGCGCGCCGGCGTCTTCCATCGCCAGAATGTCCCGGCGCAAAGAGACGCCGGTCGCTTTGAACGCGTGCACGTTGAGCCCGCGATGGCGCATGCGCGCAACGATGGCGCACGCAGCCGCGGTCTTGCCCGCCTCCATGCACGTTCCCGCCAGCGCGACGACCGGCACGTTGCGCGTATTTAGCGTCGCGTTGTAATCGAGCCGCTTGTAGCCGACGCGCGCCGGAACGCCGATGCGCTCGCCCAGATAGGGAAATTGCAGAACCACCCCGATCACGCGCGCGTCGAATGGACGACCCTTCTCGGGGTTCACCGAATCCACCACCCCCAACACGCCGCCAATATTCAGGACCTGAATGACGTCGCCTTCCTTCACTGACTGGGGCAGATGGCCGGAATAGCCGAACAGCGCCTGGCGATGGCCCAGGGCGCCGACGATCACATCGCCCTTCGACACCTTGGCCATGCGGCCGCTGGTCAATTCGAGCGTGTTGTACGTCGATTTGTTGTTCAGGATTTCGACGACCAGCGCCACGCCCTCCTCGCACGGAATATCGGCGGTGGCGACGCGCAGTTCATGCCCGAGATTGAGCGCCTGGGTGATGGAAGCGATCTTGTCGACGACGACGGTTTTCATGATGCGTGATTAGCAAGCAGCAACAAGCGACTAGGGGCTGGGATCACTTCTGTTCGCTAGCACGCGCCCAGAACATGCCCGGCAGACCCACCATCTTCGAAAATCCCAACGCGTCCGCGGCGGTCCATTCGCCCGCAGCTTCACCGTAGACGCCCTTCGAGGCCGCCATGATCGAGTAAGGCGAGGTCACGCCCTCGACGAACGCACAGCCGGGTCGATAGAGCACTTTCACCTCGCCGGTGACGCGCGCCTGCGAACAGACAAACAGCGCCTCGATATCGCGGCACACGGGGTCGAGATGCTGGCCCTCGTGCACGAGATCGCCGTACGGACCGGACAACATCTCTTTCACGCGCTGCTGCCGGCCCGTCATCACGAGCTTCTCGAGTTCGCGGTGCGCGCTGATGAGCACCTCCGCCGCTGGAGCCTCGAATGCGACCCGACCCTTTGTGCCGATGATCGTGTCGCCCAGATGGACGCCGCGGCCGACGCCGAATTGCGCGCCAATCGCTTCGACTCTCTCGATCAGCGCAACTGGATCGAGTCGTGCGCCATCCAGGCTGACGGGCGCGCCGCGCTCGAAGCCGATCGTGTGAGATTCCGGCGCGCGAGGTCTAGTGAATGCTTCCTTGGAGAGCACCCAGGCATGATCCGGGATGCTGCCTTCAGAGGTGAGCGTCTCCTTGCCGCCGATGGTGACGCCCCACAGGCCGCGGTTCACGGAGTAGGCCGCGCCGTACGGCGGGACGGGCAGTTTTCGTTCTTCGAGATACTTGAGCTGGTCGGGTCGTTTGAACGCCTGATCACGGACGGGGGCGAGAATGGTGAGTTCGGGCGCGAGCGTGCGCAATGCGACCTCGAACCGCACCTGATCGTTGCCCGCCGCCGTGCAGCCGTGAGCGACCACCTTCGTGCCGAGCTTGCGCGCGTACTCGGCGATCGTCTGCGCCTGCATAACGCGTTCGGCGCCCACGCAGAGCGGGTACATCTGCCCGCGCTTCACATTGCCCATGATCAGATACTTGATCACCTGATCGAAGTAGGCGCGCCGCGCCTCGACCAGTATGTGATCTTTCGCGCCGAGCGCACGCGCACGCTGCTCCAGCACCTTGGCGGCGTCGCCGTCGATGCCGCCCGTATCCACGGTCACAGTAACGATCGGCCGTCGGTAGTTCTCCCTGAGCCAGGGCACGAGAAAGGACGTGTCGAGGCCGCCGGAAAAAGCGAGAAGGATGGGCTCGTCGCCCTGGGAAAGCGATGTGGTCATGTGAATCCGGGAGTCGGGATTGGGAAGCAGGTCTGTGGTGAACGTGGATCGCGACCGTTCTTACGAGTCACCCATCGCGTCGCTGCTCACTTCCAACGCCAAAGATGTCCCGCAGCCGGCCTGTGAGCCTGCGCTGAGCACGGGCGTCCTCAGTGGCGATGAAAATAGTGTCGTCGCCGGAGATCGTGCCGACGATCTCCGGCCAATTCGCCCTGTCGATCGCGACGGCGACGCTTTGCGCCGCCCCGATCGCGGTTTTGACCACCGTGAGCGAGGGACCCGCAATCCGCACCTCGGTGACGAAGTTCGCCACGGCTGCGAACGGATTAGAGTCGGCGGCCTCGCTCCCCGGCACGATATAGTGGTCGCCGGCTTTCGCCACGCCCAGCTCGCGCAGATCGCGACTCACGCTCGATTGAGTCGCGTCGAATCCGTGCTTGCGCAACGCCTTCACCAGTTCCTCCTGGTTGTGCACAGTTGATTCCCGGATGATCCGGAGAATCGCTGAGCGGCGGGCGATGGCTTGATGAATCTCGGCGGCCATTGGGGCGGTAGAACGCGCCTTTTGCATAAAAACGCGTGCATCCTGCATAAATATGCAGGCGCTGTCAATGAGGGTCGGCGATTTGTGAGTGCGCCCGCGCGCCGCTTCCTATTCACGAATCGCTAGCGAGTTTCCTGGAGCGCCAGAGTCCATCGGCCGCGTAGATCGCGAGCGCTGTCCAAATGAGAGCGAAGCCGAGCACGCGCCGACCGCTGAAAGGCTCACCGAACACAAGCACGCCAAGCATTAGCTGCAGCGTAGGGCCGATGTATTGAAGCAGCCCCACCATCGAGTACGGAATGCGGCGCGCGCCGAAAGCGAACAGCACCAGCGGAATCGCCGTGAGCGGCCCGCCGAACGCGAGCAATAGATTGAGACTCAGTCCGCCGCGACCCGCCGCACCCGTTCCAGCCCACTCGCACCACAGGAGGTACCCAAGACCGACGGGCAGAAGGAGTAGGGTTTCGCTGCCCAGGCCTGCGAGCGAGTCGACCTTCACGAGTTTGCGCACGAGACCGTACAGCCCGAAGGAGAACGCAAGGACGAGCGAGATCCACGGCGGCTGCCCCGCAGTCCACGTGAGATAGCTCACTCCGAGGCCGGCCGCCGCGACCGCGGTCCACTGCACCGCGTTCAGCCGCTCCGAGAGGATCACCACCCCGAGCAAGACGTTCACGAGCGGGTTGATGAAGTAGCCGAGGCTGGCCTCGACGACCCGGTTCGCCGCAATTGCCCAGACGTAGGTAATCCAGTTGATGCTGATGAGCGCGGCGCTCATGCAAAGACGCCGGCGAATCCTCGGATCTGCAAGCGCCGCGTGGACGTGCTGCAGCTCCTTACGCAGCGCAAGCCAGACCAGCGCGAACAGACATCCCCAGACCAGCCGATGCGCGGTGAGTTGCAGCACGGGCACGGCCTGGAGCGATTTCAGATAGAGCGGCAGAAGGCCCCAGATAAAAAATGCCGCGGCTGCGGCGGCGAGACCTCGAGCGTCATGATGTGCGGCGGCCGACGAAGACGCCTCAGCGGAAGTGTTCATTGATATGGGTGATGCGGCGCCTGCGCGAATCATAGGAGCCGAACCGCTCACCTGGCTACAGCCGAGCCGGCCGTTGAGAGGCGGCGGACGTCGCGCCCCAGGCGGCCCTGACGCGTCCATGCATGCACTGCGCTGGCGTGAACTGAAGTTCGCGCACACAATGCTTCTCGCATCAGTCGCGAGGCGAGTTTGCAAGCGAAAACGGGCAAGCCAACATGCTTTCAACGCTCGATCTGTATCGTCGTCTGCTGGCGCTTGGCCAGAGCGGCCTTCATTTCACGCATGAGGAGTACGACCGTGAGCGCTATCGCGAGGTCATCGAGATCGCGACGCGCCTGCTGGAGCGCGAGTCGAACCGCCCGGCTCAGGAGCTGCGCAAGGTCTGGTTCGTCGAGGACGGCTACGCGACGCCCAAGATCGATGTGCGCGGCGCGGTCTTTCGCGGCGATGAGGTGTTGATGGTGCGTGAACGCATAGACGGCAAGTGGACGCTTCCCGGCGGTTGGGCTGACGTCAACGATTCCCCGGCGTACGCTGTTGAGAAAGAGATCGAGCAGGAGTCCGGGTTCATGGCGCGTGCGATCAAACTGGCCGCCGTCTACGATCGCAACAAACACGGGCATCCCCAGCACCTGTTTCACGCATGGAAGTTTTTTTTCATTTGCGAGATCACCGGCGGCGCGATGCGTCCGAGCTACGAAACAACCGAGGTCGCGTTCATGCGGCTCGATGCGCTTCCCGAACTGTCGACGGGCCGCGCGACTGCTGCGCAGATCCGACGCATGCACGAGCATGCGCACCATCCTGAATGGCCGACTGAATTCGATTAACGCCAGGAGCAGGAGCTGGAAACCTGACAATGGACGTTTGATCTTCACCGCGCAGGGCGCCGCGAAGCAGGCCCAGCACGATCGCGCGACGCTGGATCAGCCGCTTGCCATGGGAGCGGCGCTGAAGGCGGTGCTCTAGCAGAAGGACCCGACTGGAGTGTCTATCGTTCGACCGTGAACTCGACGTCCGCGCTTTGGCGTTCGCCGGCTTCCGTCTTGAAGATCCAGCGATCGCTCATCGTGTAACGGAGCTTAAGCGTATTGATCGACTCCGTCAGGGAAATGCCATAGCTGATGAATAGCCGCGGCGACAGGAACTTGCCGAGCACCAGGGAAGTGTTCGTCTCTCCGGCCGGGTCGACGGAGCTCTCGACGCCCACCTCTTCGAGGCCGAAGCGACGTCCGATCTGCGATGCGAGAAGGCCGCCCCCCTGAAGTGCGAGCGTGTCCTGGACGGAGCGGATCGCCGCTGAATCGCCCGCATGCATCGAGTCGATCGATTCGCTGGTTTCGACTGACTTGCCGGTCACAAGATACGAGACGATCTGCGTCTGCACCATCGGCGGGTCTGAAAATAAACTGAGCCGCGGAGCCTGCAACGTGCCGCGGACGTTGAGTCCCACTGTGGTCGCGTCGATCTTGCGGCGCGCTTCGATGTCGAGGCTTGGGTCATCGAGTGGAGCGGCGTCGAACAGCAGCCGGCCGCGGCTGATCTCGAGTTCCTGGCCATAGGCCTCATAGCGCCCCTCCTTGACGCCGAGCTCGCCCCGGCCCACGGGCGTTTCGCCGGTGTGAATCGTCGTCCCTACGCTCCCGGTGATGCGGCCGTGCAGCCCGAAAGCGTCGATGCGCACGTCGTCGCCCATGTTGATGTGCACTTCGCTGCGCACGACAAAGCGTCCGGCGCGCTCCGCCGGATGTTCGCCGACATAGCGTGCGTCGTCGGAAACGCGTACTGCGCCGGTGAGCTCGTTGGGCTGTATGAGCGCGGCCGGTATGGTCACATCGCCGGCGACATCGATCTGCTGGTCATCGATCAGGAAGCGCAGGTCAGGCGAGGCGACGACGCGGTACTCGGGCAGATCGGCGACGAGCAAATTTCGACCGAGCAGATGAAAATCGCCGTGCGTCTTGTTGTCCTGCCAGGCGAAGCGGCCCTCAAGCGCAACCTGTCCATCGCCCGCTCGGCCGGAGCCGCGGAACTCGAGAGCGGTATTGGCGAGATCGGCGATGAGGCTCAGCTCGCGCAGCGCCAGATTGACGCGATAGGAATCAAACTCGCCGTGCGCAAGTTCGATGCGCCCATTAATCTCGGGCGCTGAGAGCGAGCCGGACACCCTGGCGTTTGCGGTCACCAGCCCCGCCGCATGATCGATCTCGGGAAACACCAGCGGCAGCACGTTGGCGTCTGCGGCGCGCGCGCGAATCTCGCCCGTGAGCGGCAGTTGCATGAGGTCATTGCTGCCGTTGCGAAGCAGCTCGGCGCTGGCGTAGAGGAATGTGTCTGTGAACGCCTGCACGCCGAACGAGAAATCGATGCGCTCCGGCGTGGCGGTCGCAGCCAGACCGCCGGTCCCGAGATTGAGCGTTTGCGGCGGCGAGCCTGGCGGGCGATAGATCACTGCAGCGTCGATGATGCGCATACCGGCGTCGGCGAGCCAGGGCTGGCCGGGCGAGCCATGCGCGCGAATGCGACCCTCGATGCGTCCTGCGTATTCAGCTTCGGCCCCGCTCGGCGGCAACACGAACGCGAGCGGTATTTCGTAGCCCGCGACCATGGCTTCCCAGGCGCCCTCGCGTTTCCACTTGCCCTCTGCACAAACACGCCCGGCGCTTATCGCGAGGCATAGGCCCTCGAGAATTGCTTCCTCGGCCGACGCCGCGATGCGAGCCGACTCGACGCTCTTCAGGGTGCGCTCCTCGCCCGCGCCCCGACTCAGCTCCAGCGCCGCGAGCGTCCCGCGCCATTGTCCTTTCTCGTATGCGCCCAATGCCTTCAGCGTCGCCCGCGGGCGCGTCTGCCGCGGATTGGGCGCGAAGCCCGCGACATCGAGCTCGATCCGGTGGTCCGAGGCGGCGCCTGCGCCCTTCACGCGCAGCTCGCTGATGATGGGTTCCCCACGGCCCAACTGTGCGGCGTCCAAGGACAGGCGGGACGGATTAGCATTCGTCGCGTCGAGGTCCGCCATGAGCGCAAGTCGCGCGGCCATCCAGGATCCATAACGCAGCCCTTCGCCCTTGATCTCTGCGACGATCCGAGGGGACGTGCGCGAGCCATTCGCATGACCGCTGAAATCGAGCGATCCGGCTGCTTCGGGCAGTATGTCTGCCAGAGAAGGCGCGTGCAGCGACCAGCTCGCCTGGATGGCGTCGGCGAGCGCGCCTTCGAGCGCGAGCCGAGCCGAGCCGAATCGTACGTCCACTGCGCGAGCAATCCAGGCTTTGCCGTTGCGCTCCACGCTTCCTGCGGCCCTGATGAGTTCTCCGCGCAGCGTGCCCTCAAGCTGCTTCAATGCGAGCTTGTAGTTCGCCCGCGCGTCGAGCCCGGATCCCTCTGCGGCAGCGAGGAAGTTCACACGGCCGGGGAATTGCGCGTGTATTCCCGCCGGATTCACTTCGCTCGCCTTCGCCGAAAGCGCCCACGCACGCGGCCTGGCGAACTGCAGCACACCGGCGCCGCTGATTTCGCCCTCGAGCGCATCGAGCTTGTAGCTCGTGATCGTGAGCTGCTCCTTGCTGATGAGGCCGGCGGCTTCGCCTTGCGCGTGCGGGATCCGCGGGCCTTCGATCGCCGCATCAACGGTGAGTTCGTAGGGCGGCGAACCGCGCAGGGTCGCGGCGCCGCTGGGGCTCGTGACAATGGGATCCCCGATCAGCGGCCATTGGAGCGAAGACCAACGAGCAGAGGCGTCGATCTTCGGCGTATCGCCCTCGAATGCGACCGAGCCGGACGCGTGCACTCGTCCGGGCGCGTCCTTCAATTGCAGATCGGCTGCGGCAATCTGCAGCACACGATTGGAGAAGCGGCCCTGAGCATGGAGCGTCAGGTCGCGCTCACTGAGTTCGGGGACGCCCACGTTGCCCGCGACGTGGACCCCTTCCTGCGTTGCGGCGACGTTCAGGTCCACATTTCGCAGCGCGAATGGCGGTTTCGCCATCAGCGCATCGAGCGCCAGGGCCGCGGCCTTCACTTCGCCCTCGAGCTTCCAGCGATCTTGCGGGCGCGTGAACAGCGCCTGGACCCTGATCTGACTGGGCTGTTCGATCTCAGCGCCGATCTGCAAGCGATCGATGGATCCATGGGCTTGCGCGCGCAGCGTCGCTTGCGCGTGCGGCATCCGCAGATGACCCTCGGCAGCGCCGGAGAGACCAAGCGGCCTCGCCGCATAGAGCTCAAGCTGACCCGTCGCGCCGAACTGGTCCGCTTCTACGTTGAATGTGCGGACTCGCAGTCGGCCCGACGTGATGGTCACGCGGCCGCGCAGCCGCCTTGCCTCAATCGATGCGCCGTTCATATGCACGTACCGAACCCGGTGCAGATCGACGCTTCGAGCGTCGACCCGCATAAACCGCGGCAGAAAACGCAGAGGACGGTTGTTTGGGGGCAGATGGGCTGCGTGGGTTTCGATGAGCGCGTCCCGCGCAATCACTGAGCGCGCTTGGAGCGTCTGGATGAGCAAACCGCGCAGCTGCGGGGTGATCTCGATGTCGTGCACGAGTACGTGCACGCGCGGGTGTTTGAGCTCGAAACGCTTCACCCGCAGTCGTCCGGCCAGCGTCCCGGAGACGCCTTCGATCGTGATGCCGATGCGTTCGAGTCGTGAGATCGGTCCCGCGATCAGTTGAACCCCCGTCTCGGTGTAGAGCAAAAACGCCGCCAGCCCAATGGGGGCAAGCAGCAGGGCGATTAAGAGCGCGATGAGGAGGCGTTTGCGCATCGAGCGTTCCGGCGCCGGCTCAGGAACCCTGACGCGCAGACCGGCCAAGCGCGGCGCGAGCGCCCTCTCCTCTGGCTGCGGACCGTTGTGTCGGTTCGTTCATGTTAGAACTGAGTGGAGATATAAAGGTGCAGGCGAGGGCCGCGGCCGCTCTGGGAGAGCGCCTGGGCGACATCGACGCCGAAACTCGCCACCGCTATGTTGTACCGTGCGCCCACGCCGACCGAATACTGCAGGTTCGGATCGCTGAAGCTGTTGAACGCGTTGCCGATGTCATAGAACGCAGCCACGCCGAAATTGCGGGGCAGAGCGCGCGTGATCTCGATCGATCCCGTCGCAAGGTTCTCGCCGCCGATGTTCTTGCCCAGCTCATTGACGGGAGACAGCTCGTCGAGGGCGAAGCCGCGCACGCTGCGTTCGCCGCCCGCGAAGAAGCGTTGCGAAACCGGCAGCTCCTGGAACTCAGCGATGCGGCTCGCACCGACTTCAGCCCGCAGCCGCAGATCCCACAGTTCTGAAAAATTCAGCAGCCGCTCTGCCTGCAGGCGCACTTGCAGGAATGATGCATCCGACCCGAGCGTGCTCGGCGAGCCGCGCAGTTCGCCGTATAGAAAGTACGGCCGTGCGCGTCCGCCCACCACGTAACTGGGCAACGTGGAATAGCGGATGCTAGGGATCAGGAGGAAATCGGTGTTCGAGCCCTCAGCGGCCACTGTGCTCGTCTCGTTGAGCGCGCGCAGGAATAACACGCGTTGCCAGCGGCCCATGACCTCGGTGAGT
>DATAFY010000321.1:0-6145 GCA_036257205.1 Steroidobacter sp.
GCTACAGCCGCCATCTCGCCTTGCGCGAGATCGGCGCCGCGGGCCAAGAAAAACTTAAAGCTGCGCGGGTTCTAGTGATCGGCGCGGGCGGGCTCGGCTCCCCCTCGAGCCTATATCTGGCGGCCTCTGGCGTGGGGACGATCGGCGTCGTCGACAACGATCGGGTGGACGTCTCCAATCTGCAGCGTCAGGTGCTTTACGATGACGCAAGCGTGGGTCGTCCGAAGGCGGCGAGGGCGGCTGAGCGTCTGCGGGCGCTCAACCCGCAGATCCGGCTCTTCGCACACGAGGTCGAGTTGCGTGCTGCGAACGTGCAGGCGATCTTCGCCCCATACGACCTCGTGCTGGACGGCACGGACCGGTTCACGACGCGCTATCTCTCCAATGACGCGTGCGTGCTGATGGGCAAACCGCTCGTATCGGCCGCAATTCATCGTTTTGAGGGCCAGGCCATGACGTACGCGCCCGGTCGCGGCCCCTGCTACCGCTGCCTATTCCCCGAACCGCCCTCCGAGGGGCTCGTGCCCAATTGCGCCGAAGCCGGTGTGCTCGGCGTATTGCCGGGCGTCATGGGCGCGATCCAGGCGACCGAAGCGATCAAACTGATCGTCGGCATCGGCGAGCCGTTGTTCGGTCGACTGCTAACCTACGATGCGCTTGCGATGCGGTTCGAGGAGTTTCGGTGCAAGCGACGCAGCGATTGCGCCGTGTGCGGCGATCAACCGACGATTCGCACGCCTGAAGATCTGCCGCAGCTGTGTACATCCGAGTCGCTGGCGGCCGTAGAACGGCTGTCGGCCCGTGATCTCCACAAGTTATTGAATGCTTCCGGCGGGATCAGGATCGTGGACGTGCGCGAGCCGAGCGAATACGCGGTAGCGCATTTACCGGGGGCGCTCAATATTCCGGCCGCAGAGATCGAGCGCAGGCTCGGCGAGCTGCCCAAGAACGAGTCTGTGGTTTTCGTCTGTCGCAGCGGGACGCGCAGTTTGACGGCTTCGGCGCTGGCGGCTCGAGCGGGAGCCGCGCGGATTGCGCACCTCGATGGCGGCCTGCTCGTCTGGGCGAGAGAAATCGACCCGACGTTCGAAGTAGCGCCCCTCGGATGATCGTCTTGCGAGGGCTCGAGAAGGTCTAACGGGCGCCTGTGCTTCTTCGCATTGCCGCGCGCTCAACGAGCCAACCACCTGAGTGTTGCCATCTCGCCAGCTCACGACGGCGCCCCTGCCAGGCCTGCTCGAGCGCCCGCGCAGATTCAGGGAGTGCGACTTTCACCGAGATCGGCGCTCGAGACGCGTCGTTCGACAGTTTCATGATTGCACCTCTGGGACTCTTATTGGGTATGACTGCGCCGCCTTGGGCCGGTTCCGTCGTAAGTGTGTCGTCACATGGCGACGCGCGAGGATTTCGGCGAAAATCTCAAGGGCGTGATCCCCAGCGCCTAGACCGCAAATAAACACAGCGGCGTGCGTCGGGAGCCATGGCGGCCGTTCGCGACAGCCGGGCTATGGAGTGGTCTTCCCGTTCAGGCCGGCAAACTCGCGTTGATGCGATCTGTCCGACGCCGACCGGACCGCAAATCCGTTGAGGAGCGCCCGGGCCAGCGGACAATCGCAGGGCGCGAGTTTGCGAACCCTAAAGAATTGGAGAGCGCATGAGCGAAGCGATCGTCGAACAGCCGGGCGACCCCAGCACGGCCAGGATCATCTACGTGCTGTACCTGCTCGCGCTGATCAACGGGATCACGGCGGTCGTGGGCTTGGTGATGGCGTACGTCTATAGGGATCAGGCGCCGTCCTGGCTGAAGACGCACTATGAACTGCAGATCCGCACGTTCTGGATTGCGTTGCTCTACAGCATCATCAGCGGCGTTTTGACGCTCGTGCTGGTCGGCATCCTGTTGTTCCTTGCGCTTGCGATTTGGTGGATCGTGCGCTGCGTGAAAGGGCTCAAATACCTGGAGCGGCGCACGCCGTATCCCAATTACAGGGGATGGTTTTTTTGATCGTCATGAGGCCCCAATCGTCGGCTGGGTCGCTTGAACGGAACGCAGGGGCGCCGCCGCGTCTTTTGAAAGCGTCAGGGCTTGGCTCGTGCCGCCGGGAGGGTCCGCATGTCGGAAATTGACGCGAACGCGATTATGATCGCGGCCCAACTTTGGTCACTGCTGGTTTATTGCCATTGAGCGCCGCCAACGTCAGCGTCTTTGACTTGTTCAAGATCGGTATCGGACCGTCCAGTTCGCACACGATGGGGCCGATGACCGCTGCACATCGGTTCGTAGGCGAACTTCAGGGACGGCTCCAGGCTACCGCTCGGGTCAGCATCACTCTCTACGGTTCGTTGGCGCTGACAGGGAAGGGTCACGCCACGGACACGGCGGTAATTCTTGGGTTGGCGGGACTGCTGCCCGCGGAAGTCGATCCGGACTCGGCGTCGAAGCTCGTCGAGGAAGTGCGCTCCCAGCGCGCGCTCAATTTACATGGAGCGCAAGGCATCGAGTTTGATCCGGCTCGGGACATTCAGTGGCTCTATAAGGAGAGCCTGCCGTTTCATCCGAACGCGCTCACTTTGTTTGCCTACAACCAGGGCGGCGAGATCTTGCACCAGTCAACGTTTTATTCGGTCGGCGGCGGCTTTGTGCTCAGCGAGACCGAAGCGAGCGCGCCCGCGACCGCCGAAAGCGGGCCAGCCAAGGTCCCCTACCCATTTTCGAATGCGGCCGAATTGCTCGAAATTGCAGACCGCGCCCGTGTGCGGATTGCCGACGTGATGCTGATGAACGAGTGCGCTCTGCGCCCTGAGTCAGAAGTTCGTGATGGTCTCGATCGGATCTGGGCGGCCATGGAGGCATGCATTGAGCGGGGGCTTCGGCAGGAGGGCGTACTGCCGGGCGGTCTCAATGTGAAGCGGCGCGCCGCCAAGCTGCGCGCTACGCTGGAAATGCGCGAGCGCGGCGGGCGCCGCGATCCGCTGATCGCGATGGATTGGATCAACGCATGGGCCCTTGCGGTAAACGAAGAGAACGCGGCCGGAGGCAAGGTTGTAACGGCCCCTACGAATGGAGCCGCGGGCGTTCTGCCTGCAGTTCTGCGCTATTACCATCGTTACTGCGATGGAACGCGCGAGGGTGCGCGCGTCTTCTTGCTCACCGCCGCCGCCGTCGGATCGCTATACAAAGTCAATGCGAGCATTTCAGCCGCCGAGGTCGGCTGTCAGGGCGAGATCGGCGTTGCCTGTTCCATGGCCGCTGCGGGGCTCGCCGCCGCGCAGGGCGGCTCCAATGAGCAGGTGGAAAACGCCGCGGAGATCGGGATGGAGCACAACCTGGGCCTCACGTGCGACCCGATTCACGGCCTCGTTCAGATACCCTGTATCGAACGCAACGCAACGGGCGCGGTAAAGGCCGTCGATGCGGCGCGGCTCGCGCTGCTCGGAGACGGGACGCACCATGTGACGCTCGATCGGGTCATTGAGACGATGCGGCGCACAGGCGCCGACATGCGCGACTCCTACAAGGAAACCTCGCTCGGCGGCCTGGCCGTGAACGTACCGGAGTGTTGAACGGATGGCCGAGCGAGCGGATCGCGGTGAGCGGGGAGCGGATAGCCGATAGCGACAGGGCGGCTTTCGCGCGCGGCTCTCGAGGAGGTCGGCAAATGCAACGCTCATTTTTGGTCGCAGCGGCGATGATGCTGGCTCTTACTTCCTCAGCAGCTGAGGACGCGGCCCCGCCAGCGAGCGGCGCCCCGCGGTACACATTCTCATCGTCGCTCGAGGACGATGCGCTCAGGCCGCGCGGCGGAACCACGAAGGGGCCGCCCGTCGCCCTCGATACGCGTGAGTCTCCAGCGTGGATCGCGCTGCAAGAGAGGGGCGTTAGCGTCTTCGAACGAGATCGACGCGCTATTTTGGCCATGGCCGGGGAATATCGGGTGACCTTCGATTTTCTCGAGATCGCGCGTTTCGCAGACGAGGCGCCGCAGGCGCCCTACCAGTCATGGGGGACGGAAAAGATTTACGTCGACCGAGACGAGGGCAGGTTCATCAGCTTGGTGCACATTCTGGAAATGCGCATCGTTCAAGAGGATGGGTCGGTGAGCGGGCCGATGGTGACAAAGCATTGGCGTCAGGACTGGAGATACGAACCGACGTACATCGTCGAGTATCTCGGCCGTGATCGGTGGGTGCGCCGTGCTGTGCACGCCCAGCAGGCCCGAGGGACCTGGTCCCAAACCGTATATCAGGTCGACGAGTCCCCGCGATATGCGAGCACCGGTCGCTGGGAGCACACTGCGAGCTTCTCGACTTGGTTGAGCGGCGAGACCTGGCGGCCGCTGCCGCGCCGTGAGTGGAGCGTGCGCGACGACTATCAGGCGCTGGTGGGAACCAATCGCCACACAATCAAGTCCGCGGGCTGGCTGCAGGAGGAGAACAACTTGAAGACCGTCCTGACGGGCGATCGCAAGCTCGATCCTCGCTGCCCGTATCTTGCGCGCGAGTACGGACTGGCTCGATACGAGCGCATTCGCGATCTCCAGTTCGCCGCGGCGGATCATTACTACGAGCGCACGAAGCAATTTTGGGGCCAGGTCCGCGATCGATGGGATCGCGCATTCGCCGATCAGGGAGAGATCACGCTGCGCGGGCCGGTCGACAAGCTCGGTTTGTTTGCGCTGCTCTTCGCCCACGCTGAGGAGTTGGAAAAGTATGAGACGGCGCAGGCCCGTACCCCGGCGGTGATCGAGCAAGCGCTGACCGACATGGGAGCACTGCACTGACTCCAAGCGCAGGCAGGCGCGGGGGCGGGTCAGGTTCAAAGTCGTACACCCCGCTGCGCCGTGCGCCCTGTCGCGACGAGGATCGACTTTTCTCCCCGCCAAACGAGATCGGGGGCGAGCGCATCGACGGTCAGCGTCGAGCCGGCGGGCAGCGAGCGCCTCAAACGATGCCCCTGGAGCATCGCTGCATCCCCCACAAAGTTCATTGCGGAGCCCGGCAGGCGGCGGACCTGCGGATCGACATCCGTAGGCGCTACCCGGGCGCGGCGGGGGAGGGCGCGGCGCAGGACCAGCACGGGCGTCTCGGTCTCCACCGACACCGGTACATACACGATCCAATTTCCAGTCGGACAGCGCACGCCGATGGTGATCTTTGCGCCGATTGGGCCAGAGAAATCAGAGAACGCATCGAGCGGCGATCCGCACGTCCGGTGGCCGGGTCCTGAATTCGGCTCGGCGGTCACGTAGTGCTTGGCGTCTCCGATCGGCAGGCGCGATCGCACCAAGCTTTCCGCGGCCGCTCGGATGGGATCGAGCGCAGGCGAAGCGCAGAACGAGACCTTCGCAACCAGCACGCCTGCTGCAAGAACGAGTCGTGGAAGCGAATTCGCCACCTGAATTTACTGGGAAAGGCAGACCACGGAGCGACGCTATCGTCCGGATCGATCACAGGTAAATCAGAGAGTCCCTAATTTCGCGTTCCGCTTCGAGACGGATTCATACGTTCCCTCAAAGGACGGCGCCGCCGGAGGTGCGGGCGCTGTGGCGCGGGCGAATGTTGCGAAGAGACAGTGCTACGACGAAAGCACGTCCTGCGCTTGCGCTCCATAGGCGCATCCGCACAGTGCGCCGCCGTGCGAGTTGGAGGCTCGGCGCTCGAGCACGAACTCGGGACGCGAGCGCCATCAGTCAGCGAGCGCCCGGCCGCTGATCGGCGCAAAAGAGCGCAGATCAAAGCGCAGTGTCGCGTAGAATGCGCCGCGCGCAACGGGCGCGGACCAGGACGATGCAACGAATGATTGCAGCTTTGGAAGCACTGCAGCGCCTGAAGGAAGGCAACGCCCGCTTCGCATCCGGCGGCGGTCGACAAGGTCCGGCCCTGAACCACCTGCGGCGCAGTGAGCTTGTGGCCGGCCAGAAGCCGTCCGCGGTCATTCTGGGATGCTCGGATTCGCGGGTGCCGGCGGAGATCGTCTTCGATCAAGGCCTGGGCGACCTCTTCGTCATCCGCGTCGCCGGGAATATCGTCGCGCCCTCGCAAATCGGCAGCGTCGAGTTCGCCGTCGAGAGATTTGATACACCCCTCGTGGTAGTGCTCGGCCATTCGATGTGCGGCGCCGTGACCGCAACGCTGGAAGAGCTCG
>DATAFY010000332.1:0-2057 GCA_036257205.1 Steroidobacter sp.
CCCCCACGAGCGGATGGCGCAGCAGATCCCGATCCTCCTCTGTAAGGCTCAGGCCCTGCACGTCGATCATGAGCGGACCGAGGGTCATTGACTAGCGACTCGCGAAGCGGTGAGCGATGGGCATCGATTCTGGCCATTCACCCGTCGCTAGTCACCACTCACCTCGAGAAAAGCGCAATCGACTCGACGTGCGCAGTGTGCGGGAACATGTCCATGACGCCGGCGGCTTTGAGCGCATAGCCGTGCTCGTGGACCAGAATGCCGGCATCACGCGCGAGGCTGCCCGGATGGCAGGACACGTACACGACGACCGCGGCGCCCGAGCGGGCGATCACGGGAAGCGTTTCTTTGGCGCCCACACGCGGCGGGTCGAGCAGCACCTTATCGTAAGTGCGCTGCGCCCACGGCGCGGCGGCAAGCGACTCCTCTGCGAGGTTGGCGGTGAAGAAATCGACCTGATCCGCCAGGCCGTTGCGCGCGGCGTTGCCCTGCGCGCGGGCGATGAGGCTTGCTTCCCCCTCCACGCCCACGACGTGTGCGCCCGAGCCGGCCAGCGGCAAAGAAAAATTGCCCAACCCACAGAACAGATCGAGCACGCGCTCACTCGGACGCGGATTCAGCAATGCGACTGCGCGTTCGACCATTTTGGCGTTCAGCTCCCCGTTGACCTGGACGAAGTCCGTCGGCAGGAACTGAAACGTGAGCCCAAAGTCGGGCAAGCGATATTCCAGCGGCGGCGGTTCACCGCTGAGAGGGGCTACAGAGTCGTAGCCTCCGGGCTGAAGCCAGATCTGCACGCTGTGCTCTACGCCGAAGCGTTCGAGCAGCGCACGATCTTCGGACGTCAATGGCTCGAGCGCGCGGATGACGAGTGCGGTCGCATTGTCAGCGACAGCAATCTCGATTTGCGGCAGTCGATTGCGAATGCTCAAAGCGCTCGCCAGCCTCGAGAGAGGCTCGATCAGTCTGTCCAAGGGGGGCTGCAGAACGTGACAGGTCGTGAGATCGGCAACGTAGGGCGTGCTGCGCTCCCGAAACCCGACCACGGTGCGCTGCTTCTTGGGAACCCAGCGGGCGGCGAGCCGCGCGCGCCGGCGATAGTTCCATACGGCAGCCTGCAGCGGCGGCAGAACCTCGCGAGGCGTGACCCGACCGATGCGGGTAAGCGCCTCCATGAGCTGCTGTTGTTTGAATTCCAGCTGTTTCTCGGGACGCAGATGCTGGAGCGCGCAACCGCCGCAAACGCTGAAATGCGGACACACAGGAGTCACGCGATCGGCAGCCGGCTCGAGCACCCGCTCGAGCCGGCCTTCGTCGAAATTGCGCCCGCGTTTGAGCCGCCGCCATTCGACTCGCTCGCCGGGCAGTGCGTCCTCGATGAAAACCGTCTTGCCTTCCACGCGCGCCACGCCGCGCCCGTCGTGGGACAGATCGAGGATCTCGGCGATTTCACTCCGGCGCACGGCCGGTTGGGAGGATTGATCGTTCAACCGCGCACGCTCATGGATGGCGCAATCAGCCTCGGGACTCGACTCCGCGCGCCTGAAAGAAACTCATGCCGAGGATTGCCTTGGTTGAGAACCGCGTGCGATTCAGCACGGTGCACCCGCGTCCCAGGCCGCCAGGAATTCGTGGAAGTGGGGCCGAGACTGCGCTTTGAGCGCCTCACGGACGCGGCCGACTTCGGCGAGATATTCATCATGCGCCAGCCGTCCACGCATCAGCTCGAATCGCAGGTAGATCAGGAAGGTATTGAGCACGTCTGTTTCGCAGTAATTGCGAATCGCATCGATCTGACCTTCGAGCCAGGCTTCCCACACCTTATCGCCGCTCATTCCGAGCTTTCCCGGAAAACCGAGCAACGTCGCAGCAGCCTGCAGACTCACGCGTGCGCGAGCCTGATAGCTCGACAGCACATCCATGAGGTCCAGATGCCTCGTGTGGTAGCGGTTCAGGTAATTGTTGTAACGAAACGCCTGATCCTCATCGCCCGTCTCCCAATAACGGGGCGCCGCGATCCCATGCCGCAACGCTCGATAATGCAGCACGGGCAGATC
>DATAFY010000104.1:0-2207 GCA_036257205.1 Steroidobacter sp.
TCTCTCTTAAAAATTTCTGGAGTGCAGTGATGAAGACGAAGACAGCCCTGATTTCCACCGCTGTGGCCAGCCTGCTCGCGTTCGGCGCCATCAGCGTCTCGCAAGCGGCGGACGAAGCGGCGACCGAGAAGTGCTTCGGCATCGCCAAGGCCGGCAAGAATGACTGTGCTGCGAACGGCCATGCGTGCGCGGGCCAGTCGAAGACCAACGCCGACAAGAAGGAATGGGTCAAGGTGCCGGCCGGTACCTGCGAACGCATCGTCGGCGGCAGCGCGAAGTAATTTCACCGCGCCACGTCATGTTCTCCTCCCCCGAGAGCGTGGCCTGCAGTCCGCGGCCGATTCCGGCGCGCGCCGGCATCGGCCTGCGGGCTCAGCACCACGATGACTTATTGCGCGAGCGGCCGAATGTGGGCTGGCTCGAAGCGCACAGCGAAAACTATTTCGCTGACGGCGGCGCCCAGATCGAGCACCTGCTCAAACTGCGCGAGCTGTATCCCCTGAGCCTGCACGGCGTCGGCCTGTCGCTCGGCTCGACCGATCCACTGGATCGAGAGCATCTGCGGCGACTCAAGCGCCTGATGCAGCTGAGCGAACCGGGGTTCGTGTCGGAGCATCTGTGCTGGGCGTCGGTCAACGGGACGTATCTGAACGACCTGCTGCCGCTGCCTTATACCGAGGAGGCGCTCACTCACATGATCGCCCGGGTCGGCGAGGCTCAGGACTATCTCGGCCGTCGGATTCTCATCGAGAATGTGTCGAGCTATCTCGAGTTCAGCGACAGCGAAATGCAGGAGTGCGAATTCCTGACCGCGCTCGCGACGAAGAGCGGCTGCGGTCTGTTGCTCGACGTCAACAACATCTACGTCAGCAGTCGCAATCACGGGTTTGACGCGCGCGACTTCCTGGCGCGCATTCCCCGCGGCCTCGTCTGCGAGATGCATCTCGCGGGACATAGCGTCAATCGATACGAAGACATCGAGATCCTGATTGACACCCATTCCGCCCCAGTGTGCGAGGACGTGTGGAACCTGTACAGCGATGCAATTGCGCGCTTCGGCGACACGCCAACGCTGATCGAATGGGACGCTGACATTCCCGCGCTCGAAGTGCTCGCGGCGGAGGCCGCGCGCGCCGACGCTTATCTGAGAGGCGAACGTGACATCGCTGCGTGACCTTCAGATTGCGTTCGTCGACGGCGCGGTGCACGAGCACCCGGCGCGCATCTGCTCGATGATTCGCAACAACGGCCTCGCGCCGCAGCGTCGCCTCGCGATCTATCGCAACAATGCGCGCGAAGGATTCCTCAAGACCCTCACGGCGACGTTCCCGACCATCGTTCGTCTGGCAGGCGAGGACTGGTTTCGACAGACCGGTTGCGAGTATTTGCGCCGACATCCTTCGCAATCTGGCAACCTGCACTACATCGGCGGGCGCTTTGCTGCGTTCCTCTACGACTATTTGCGCACGACGGCCTACGGATACTTCGCCGATGTCGCGCGGATGGAGTGGGCGTATCAGGAGGTGCTCGTCGCCGCCGATCGTCCGGCGCTCGAGGCGTCCGCTTTCTCGGGCGTCGCCGCCGAAGACTACGAGAGGCTGACGCTCGACACTCATCCCGCGCTGCGCCTCGTCGAATCCAGGCATCCAATCTTCGCGATCTGGAAGGCGAATCGGCCTGAAGCGACCGATGCATCCGCTGCGATTTCGCTCGATGACGGGCCGAGCCGCGTGCTGATCATTCGCCGCACGGATCACGTCGAGCTGCGCGAGTTGGGCGCCGGCGAATTCGCGTTGCTGTCCGCCTTCGCGGCAGGCGCAAGGCTCGGCGCCGCCGCGGATGCGGCGTTGCTTGCCGATCCCGATCTCAATCTTGGCGCAGCGTTGGCGCGCGTGCTGGAACTGGAAGCGCTCGTCGCTTTCTCGATCCGCCCTGCTCGTCCGCCTGCGTGCGACGTCGAAACGTCTTCCCTGCCAGCCCACTGACCAAAAAACATCCTTTGAGGTGCCCGCCATGTACGCCGCCGCTCTCACCCGTCCTTACGTCCTCGCCGTGCGCGGTCTGGACGCCCTGCAATCCGTGTTTGCGCTCGCGACGCGCCTGTACGTGAGCTGGCAGTTCCTCAAATCGGGCTGGCTCAAGATGACGAGCTGGGACAGCACCCTGTCGCTGTTCCGGGACGAGTACCACGTGCCGCTGCTGCCGCC
>DATAFY010000406.1:0-2749 GCA_036257205.1 Steroidobacter sp.
GGGCAGGGCGCCGTCATGCGCGTCGAGACTTTGGATGACGCGCGTGATGATGCCTTGATCGACGAAAGGCCTCGCCGCGTCGTGAATAAGCACCGAACCCGGAGCTCCGCCGGCCAGCGCCTCAAGACCGGCGCGAACCGAGTCTTGCCGCGTCGCTCCGCCAGTCACCGCACCGAGTAGCTGTTCGGCGAAAGGACGGGTCGCGTCCGCGTAGAGATCTGCATCGTCCGCATGGATCACGACGAGGATCTCGTCGACTTTTGGATGAGAGGCAAAGGCGCCAATCGCCCGTGCGACCATGGGCACGCCGCCGATGGGGCGATACTGCTTTGGGCAGCCGCTCTCAACTCGAGCACCGCGGCCGGCTGCTACGATCAACGCAGCGAGGCTCACAACAGCGCCCTTTCCCTTGGGGTAAGTCGCTGACTCATCGGGCATACCGCGCGATGATGGGAAGAATGCTGCACTGCGGCAAAACACAGGTGGTTGCCCTGGGGCAAATCCCCCCGTATTGTGCCCAATTATAGATCATAGGGGCCATTTGCATAAAGTTTGTGCATACTACTGGGTCGGACCACAAATAAACCTCATCCAAGGATACACCGCTTGAGCGGCTCGACCAAAAGGCCCAGCCTTTGTCGCAGTCCCCAGCCGCTACAAATCCAGGCTGAGGCGTTGCTCAGCGCGCTTCCACATCCGCTCCTCGTCATCGGCGAGGGGCTGAAGATCGACTACGTCAACACCGCCGCCGAGGATTTCTTCCAGATGAGCGCGGCCGTGCTCTGTCGGCGCGTGCTCACCGATGTCGTCGCTTTCGGCAGCCCACTCATCGCGCTCGTAGAGCAGGTGCAACGAAACGGCACGACCGTCAACGAGTATGGCGTCGATCTCGGGTCGTTCCGTTTCGAGGCGCCTAAGCTCGTCGATCTCTACGGCGGCCCCGTATCCGAAATTCCGGGTAGCGTTCTCATCATGCTGCAACAGCGTAGCATGGCGCAAATGATCGAGCGTCAGCTCACGCATCGTGGCGCTGCCCGTTCTGTCTCCGGTCTCGCCGCCGTGCTCGCGCATGAGATCAAGAACCCACTGTCCGGCATCAGGGGCGCAGCACAGCTTCTCGAGAGCGAGCGAACCGATAGCGACCGTACCTTGACCCGGCTCATCTGCGCCGAGTCAGACCGCATCTGCAAGCTGGTCGACCGCATGGAGATCTTCGGTGATGAGCGCCCCATTCAGCGCGAGCCGGTCAACATCCACGACGTGCTCGACCACGTGAAGCAGATCGCACGCACGGGCTTCGCCCGCGAAATCAAGATCGTCGAGAATTACGATCCTTCGCTGCCACCGGTGCCGGGAAGCCGCGATAAGCTGATACAGGTATTCCTCAATCTCGTAAAGAACGCAGCGGAGGCGATCGGCGAGGATAGGGCCGACGGACAGATTACGCTCACAACTTCCTTCCGGCCCGGCGTGCGTCTTTCGGTGCCGGGAAGTCAGGCGCGAGTGAGCCTGCCGCTCGAGATCGCAGTCGAAGATAACGGCGCCGGCGTTCCGACCGATCTCATGCCGCATCTCTTCGATCCTTTCGTCACCACAAAACCTTCAGGCACGGGCCTTGGCTTGGCGCTCGTCGCCAAGATCATCGGTGACCATGGCGGGATCATCGAATGCGACTCGCGGCCACGCTTCACGGTGTTTCGCGCCCTGATGCCGATGGCTGAAAACGAAGGAGCGCATGGGGGACAGGCTTAGCAAGCATGGCTAAAGGTAACATTCTCATCGCCGACGACGACGCCGCGATCCGCACCGTGCTCAACCAGGCTCTAGCGCGGGCCGGCTACGCGCCGCGCGCAACCGGCAATGCCTCGACGCTGTGGCGCTGGATCAGCCAGGGGGAGGGCGATCTCGTCATCACCGACGTGTTGATGCCCGACGAGAGCGCGTTCGATCTCATCCCGCGCGTCAAGAAGCTCAGGCCCGATCTGCCGATCATCGTGATGAGCGCGCAGAACACGTTCATGACTGCGATCACCGCGGCCGAACGAGGCGCTTACGAATATCTGCCGAAGCCGTTCGATCTGAACGAGCTCGTCGCCGTGGTCGGCCGCGCTCTCGCCGAGCCGCGGCGCAAAGCTCAGCGTCTCTCGGGCGAAACCCATGAAGGACTCCCGCTGATCGGCCGCTGCCCGGCGATGCAGGACATCTATCGCGTGCTCGCCCGCCTCACGCAGACCGATCTCACGGTGATGATCACCGGCGAGTCGGGCACGGGGAAGGAGCTCGTCGCTCGCGCGCTGCACGAATACGGCAAGCGGCGCAACGGCCCGTTCGTCGCCATCAACATGGCGGCGATTCCCCGCGAGCTGATCGAGTCCGAGCTGTTCGGGCACGAGAAGGGCGCGTTCACCGGCGCGCAAAACCGTCATGTCGGGCGTTTTGAGCAGGCGGAAGGGGGCACCCTGTTTCTCGACGAGATTGGCGATATGCCGATGGAGGCGCAGACTCGTCTGCTGCGCGTGCTCCAGGAAGGCGAGTACACGACGGTTGGCGGGCGCACACCGATCAGGACCAATGTGCGGATCATCGCCGCCACCAATCGCGATCTTCAGCAGCAGATCGACCAGGGCCTGTTCCGCGAAGATCTGTTCTACCGCTTGAACGTCGTGCCGCTGAGATTGCCGCCGTTGCGCGAGCGGCTCGAGGACATCCCCGATCTCGTGCGCCACTTTCTTGGTATTGCCGAGAAGGA
>DATAFY010000470.1:0-6769 GCA_036257205.1 Steroidobacter sp.
GGCTGCTCGCCGCCGGGGCTCGGCGGTTGCTCGATGCGTTGCGTCAGTCGCCTGCATGATTCCCAAGATCGTGCCGCCGCTCACGGACCTGGCCGTTCTGGTGACGCGGCCGGAGCCGCAGTGCGGCGTCTTGTGCGCTGAGATCGAGCGATTAGGCGGCGTCGCGGCCGCTTTACCCGCGATCGTCATCCGACCGCTCGAGAGCGCGCCGGTCGAAGACTTCGATCTCATCGTGTTCGTCAGCGTCAACGCCGTCGAGCACGGCGCGCGACTGGTTCGCAAGACTGCGCGCACCCGGATCGCCGCGATCGGTCGCGCGACCGCAGCGGCGCTCGCCGCAGCGAATCTCCCCGCGGACATCGTTCCTGAGGCGGGGTTCGACAGCGAGGCGCTGCTTGCGCGCCCCGAACTTGCACACACGCCGTCCATGCGCGCCGCGATCATTCGCGGCGAAGGCGGCCGCGAGTTGCTGCGCGAGACGCTCCTTGCGCGCGGGGCGACGGTTGAGATGCGCGAGGTCTACCGGCGCGAGCGACCGAACATCGATCCGCCCCGACTCGCCCAGATCGAAAGCTACTGGGAGGAAGACGGCTTCGATGTGGTCACGCTCACGAGCGTCCAAACTTTGCAACATCTCCAGGAGATGCTGAGCCAACGCGGCCGCGAGTTGCTCTGCACCACGCCGCTCTTGGTTGCAAGCCGGCGCATCGCGGACGCCGCCCTCGCGGCGGGGCTGCAAGGCGATGTCCTGCTCGCGAGGGGCGCGGACGACGCATCGATGATCGGCGCGCTCGCTCAGTGGCGCACTCGGGCGCGTACCTGAGGTGCGCGTGGAGAGGGAATTCGCGCACGCAGACTGAGCGACAACGAGGATGTGGGCGTCGCCTCGCGCCGCTCGTAATGCGTGAGCGTGCGTGCATCATTTGCGCATGCGGCGCGCCGCCTCCGCGAGAGCGTGCGTGCTAGGATAGCGTGGTTTTTCGACGTCCTCCCTCATCCCTCCCGACATGGCCGACAACGGTTCGGATACCGCCCGCCCGAGCGCCGGCGAACACGCGCAGCCGCGTTCTAGACACACATACAGTCGGCTCACGACGGTCATTGCGGCGCTCGCCCTCGCGACGGCGGCTTACGCGTTGTGGCGCCTGGATTCAACGCGGGACCGCTTGGAGGCTGTAAACGATCTGGCGCGCACGCTGGAAGCGGATCGAACCGTGCTGCGCGCCGAGCTCAAGTCCTTAGCGACTCGCGAACGTCAGGCTCGACGCGAGCTCGAGCGAAAACTGGATCTGCTCGCCGATGCGCCTCAGCGCTTGCAAGAGCTGACGACTTCGCTCGAGGAGTTGCGAGGCCGCAGCGCTGCGCCTGAGCGCGCCTGGTCGCGCGCGGAGGCCATGTTCCTGCTCGAACTTGCGCAGCGGCGCCTGGCGCTGGAGCGGGATGTCGATACGGCGATCGTCGCGCTCGAGTCGGCCGACGCCAGATTGGCCGCGCTGCGCGACCCTTCATTCGTGCTCGTGCGCCAGCAGATCGCTCGCGACCTGCAGGCGCTGCGCTCCGTGCGCCAACCGGACGTCCCTGGAATTCTGGCCCGGCTGTCGGCGGCGGAAGATCAGGCGCTGCGCGCAGCCGTGAAAGGGGTCGTGGCGGCGGAAAAGGACGCGTTTGATCGCAGCGCGCTGCCGGAAGGAATGCTGGCTCGAGCCTGGGCGATCATGCGCCAGACGCTCGGCAATCTGATCGTCGTGCGCAAGGTCGACGATCTGGGCGGCAGGGTCGTTGCCGCAGAAGAGGCGTTGCTGCGTAGGGAGCACCTGCAGTTGCTGCTTTTTGCGGCGCGTACGTCAGTCACGCGGCATGACGAGGAGGGCTATCGAAACGCACTTGCGGTCGCACGACGCTGGCTCGGTGAGTTCTTCGACCTCACCGACCCGGCTGCGCAAGCGTTGCTGAAGGAAGTTCAGGCGCTCGAACCTGTCGACGTCGATCCGCCTCTGCCGGAGATTTCGGACGCCGCCCGTGCGCTGCGCCGACTGAGCTCGAACGCCCGGGGCCCGGAGTGATGCGATGAAAGGCGGGCTTTACTTCGCCGCAGCTCTGCTGCTCGGCGCGCTTGCAGCGAATCTGCTGCTCGCAGACCCCGGTTACGTGGCCATACGCTTCGCGGGTCGCCTGGCGGAGATGTCGGCGGTCACGTTCGCACTCACGCTCGCGGCGCTCTATTGCCTGATTCGTTTGACGTTGCGCACGCTGAGCGCCCGTCGCGTGCGGCAAGCGGCGCATCGAGAGCGGCGCGCGCAGCGGGCGCGTCGAAGTCTCGCGGCGGGTCTGCTAGAGATGTCGGAGGGCGACTGGGAAACCGCCGAGTCGACGCTCACGCGTTACGCGCGCGACGGCGATGAACCCGTTGCGCACTACCTCGCGGCTGCTCGTGCAGCGGACCTGCAGGGACAGGCGCAGCGTCGCAACGAATGGCTGAGCAAGGCCCTCGAGGCCGCCGGCGACCGCCGCGTCCCGGCGCTGATCACGCAAGCCGAGATGCAGTTGAAGCACAAGCAGGTTCACGCGGCGATCGCCACCCTCGAACAGCTCGACGCGAGCGGTTCAAATCCGCGCGGGCTGCTGCTGCTCGCCCGCGCCTATCGCCAAGCGGGAGACTGGCGCAGCCTGCAAGAATTGGAACCGCGTCTGCGCAACACGCGCGGGGTTCCCGCGGGTCTTGCCGACGAAACGATGGCGCAGATCTACATCGATCGCCTGAAGGCGGCCGGCGACGCCGGCGATGAGACGCAACTGAGCGCCGTGTGGAAAGAAGCCCCGAGATCCCTCGCGCAACGCCCTGAAGTCGTTGCGGTCTACGCCCGCGCGGCGATGGCGTGCGAGGACCATGAGGGGGCCGAAACCGCGCTGCGCGACAGCATCGAGCGACGCTGGGACGAGGCGAGCATCATCGCCTACGGCGAGCTCGAAACCGACGAGCCCTTCCGTACGCTGGAGCGGGCTGAAAGCTGGCTTGCCCATCACGGGGAAGATCCGGCGCTGCTGCTGACGTGCGCTCAGCTCGCAGCTAGAGCGGAGCTGTACGGGAAAGCGCGCAGCTTTCTGGAAGCCAGCATCGCCGTCCGCCCGCGGCTCGAGGCTTATCAACTGTTGGCGACGCTCATGGAACAGCTCGGGGAGCGCGATCGCGCGGTGAAGGCGCTGAACGACGCGCTCACGTTTGCGCTTGGACGCAAGCCGACGCTCAGAATTCGCGCGCGTCGCCTGCTCGAGCGCCGGCAAAGCGATCGCCGAAGGAGTTGAGATGCAGGCCGATCGTTCAGCAGCAGGTCGAGCGCCGCCTTGCATCGACGCCGCGCTGGCACGGCGTCGACGAAGCGCCGGCCGCACTTGAGAGATGGAGCGCCCGTCGTGACCGAGCGCCCTCCACACATTCTCATCGTGGGATGCGGTTACGTCGGCCGCCGTCTCGCGCCGCGGCTCGCCGAGCGTTTCGAGGTGAGCGCGCTGGTGCGCTCGCAGGCGAGCGTCGCTGCGCTGGCCGCCGACAACATTCGGGCGACGACGCTCGATCTGGATCGAGTTCCCGCAGGGGCAAGCATTCCGGAGCGACTCGATCAGGCGGCGATCGTGTATCTCACCCCGCCTCCGCCCAGAGGAGAGAGCGAGCTGCGGCTGGATCGCTTTCTGCAGCTTGCGACGGTTCCGCCGCGCGCTTTCCTGTACATGAGTACGACAGGCGTCTATGGGGATACGGGCGGCGCACTGGTGGATGAGGCGCGACCGGTCCGGCCGCGTACTGACCGGGCGCGCAGGCGCGTCAGCGCGGAGGAGATGACGCGCGTGTGGTGCAGCGAGCGCCGGGTGCGGCGCATCGTGTTGCGCGTCCCGGGGATCTACGGTCCTGGACGTTTGCCTCTCGAGCGCTTACGCAGGCGCGAGCCGGTCGTGCGCCGAAGCGAAGCAGGCGTCAGCAACCGCATTCACGTCGATGATCTCGTCGAAACCTGCGTCGCCGCGATCGAAAATCCGGAAGCCCGCGGCGTGTACAACGTGACCGACGGCGCCTCGATCACGGCGACGGAATTCTTCGAGGCCGTCGCGCGCATCGCGGGCCTGCCTTCGCCGCCGCAGGTGTCGATGGAAGAAGCGCAGCTCACCTTCAGCGCGGAGCGGCTGTCATTCATCAACGAGTCGCGTCGGATCAGCAACGAGCGGATGCTCAAGAATCTCGGCGTCAGGCTGCGGTATGCGGACGTGAACGAGGGAATCAGAGCTTCTCTGGAAGAGGAAAGCGGCGGAACGCAATAAGAGAGCCGCCGACTCACTCAGCGCTGTCGCCCGCCGCGGGTCGCACTTGAATCAGTTCGGCTGACTTCTCTTGCTGCCGAGCCACTTCGTCACGGGCTCCCACTGCTTCCAGTCCGGCCAAGCGAGATACTCCGGCAACTCGAACAGGCCGATGCCGCGCTGAAAGGCGCGCAGATAATTCGTCGATTGCCGCAGGGCCGTGAGGTAAGGCGCCTTCAGCTTCCCCAGATACTTGTCGAGCTCCTCGAAGAGCAACGTATTGTCGCGAACTCGATTCGCGACCACGGCGAGCCGCGCCTGTTGGCGTTGCACTTTCCCGAGCTCGAGCAACTCCTGCATAAAGCGCTCGCAGGCTTTCATGTCGATCGGCGAGGGCAACACGGGCACGACGATTGTCTCCGCGCGACGCACGAGCTCGTTCATTTCAGAGCCATGCGTGCGCGCCGGCGCATCGATGACGAGCACCTCGGTATCGCGCGGAACGCTGCGCAGGCCCTCCTCGTAGGCAGGCGCGCCCGTGATGCGCGGCAGGTCTGGCGGGCGCAGCGCCAGCCAATCGAGACTGGTGCGCTGTGGATCGTAATCCGCGATGGCCGTGCGATACCCTTCACTTGCGAACCAGGTCGCGATATTCGTCGCGAGCGTGCTCTTTCCGCAGCCGCCTTTCGAGTTCATTACCATCACGTGGCGCATGAATGCCTCGCTTCGCGAATTGGAACCGGCGCCCGCCGCCCTGCTGTTGTTCTGAATGCGGAAGGTGCGCCGATAACTTAAGACTGCGTTGGGAAAATGTCACGAGATCTTCCTATTGTGAGCTTCAAGAATCCGCCGCGGGATCGGATCGAGGCCCTGTTGCGGAACGCTCGCACGATCGCCGTTGTGGGCCTCTCGGACAATGCGCAGCGACCAAGTCACGAAGTTGCAACGAGCCTGCGAACATTCGGCTATCGCATCATCCCTGTGAATCCCGCCCTGACCTCGTGGGAGGGTTTGCCCGCGATTGCCGACCTAACGCATCTGCCGGCCGTCCTCGGGCCGAACGAGCGAGTCGACATCGTGGATGTGTTCCGACAATCGCGCTACGCGGCCGGGGTCGTGGAGGACTGCATACGGCTCAAGCTGCCTGCCGTCTGGCTTCAGCTTGGGGTGGTCGATGAAGCCGCGGCCAAGCGCGCGCAGGCCGCCGGGCTGACCGTCGTGATGGATCGCTGCATCAAGATCGACCGCATGCGCTTCGCCTGAGCGCAGGGACGCGACCGGCCGGACGGGCGCTGCGAGGTCGGCGGACTCCTCTGCTATTCTGCGCGCATGCAGTTGCGCTTCACCAAAATGCACGGCCTGGGCAACGACTTCATCGTATTCGAGACGCCAGAGGCCGCTCGGATTCCCGGCCCCGAGATGATCCGGCGTCTGGCGGATCGTCGCACCGGAATCGGCTTCGACCAGGCGCTCGTGCTGCTGCCTCCTCGCAGCGCTCATACGGACGTGTTCTATCGCATCTTTAACGCCGATGGTTCCGAGGTCGAACAATGCGGCAACGGCGCGCGCTGTATTGCGAGCCTCGTCGCGGACAAGCTCTGCAAACGCGCCGTGCGCATGGGCAGTCCCGGCGGGGAAATAGCCGGCAGAGTGTTGGACGACGGCGCCGTGTCGCTCGATATGGGCGCGCCCGACTTTGATCCGCGCTCATTGCCGTTCGAGGCGGCATCGCCGGCGGATATTTATCCGCTGCTCGTCGGCGATCGGGAAATTCAAATTAGCGCGGTCTCCATGGGGAACCCGCATGCGGTCTTGCGCACGGCTTCGGTGCGCGATGCGCCCGTGGACACGCTCGGACCCGCCATAGAGAATCACCCTCGTTTCCCGAAACGGACCAACGTCGGATTCATGGAAATCGTGGATCGCGCCCACATCCGACTGCGCGTTTTCGAACGTGGCGCAGGGGAAACACAAGCTTGCGGGACGGGCGCCTGCGCCGCAGCGGCGGTGGGACGCAAACTCGGGCTGCTGGACGAAGAGGTGCAGGTGGATGCCCCGGGCGGCCGCATGAGTGTGCGGTGGGCGGGCCCCGGCCGCCCCCTGTGGCTGACCGGTCCTGCGGTCAAAGTCTACGAGGGAACGGTGGAGGTTCCTGTCGACTGATGCACGCCGACAGTACACGGGGATTCTTTTCTCACCTCGAGCGGCGAGCGGTAAGGTCACGAACTCAAGATATATGAACAAACCAACCGTCCGCGGCCTCGACATCGTCCCCGTTTCCGAAGAGGCGATTGCAGAATACCTGCAGGAGCATCTGGATTTTTTCGAGCGCCATGGGGCGCTGCTGACGAAACTCAAGCTCAGTCATCCTCGGGGCGCGGCGGCGATCTCGCTGATCGAACGTCAGGTTCAGGCGCTGCGCGAAAGGAACCAGGCGCTCGAAACCCGCCTTCGCGACTTGATCGAGGTCGCGCGCGCA
>DATAFY010000495.1:0-8011 GCA_036257205.1 Steroidobacter sp.
GGGCAGGCGGTGTCAACCGAATGAGCATGTACGGTCAGAGCGAGCCCGTGACGCTCGCGCGCGACGTGAAGGCCGTCGTCATCCCGGCCGGCGACGAGACGACGCTCGCCGCCGGACGCAGCGGCTTCATCACGCAGGCGCTCGGCGGCAGCTTCACCGTCTACGTCGAGGGCAATCTCTTTCGCATCGCAGGCAAAGACGCGGACGCGCTCGGGAAAGAGCCGATGATCGGTCCGCAGCTGCCGCCGAACGCGACCGATGAGGACGTCAAGCAGCTCGTGTGGCATCAGATGCGCTCCTGCTACGACCCGGAGATTCCGATCAACATCGTCGATCTCGGGCTGGTGTATTCGTGCGAGATCTCTCACGAGGCCGACGGGGAGCGCATTGCGGACATCAAAATGACCCTGACGGCGCCCGGCTGCGGTATGGGCGAAGTGCTCATTCAGGACGTCAAGGACAAGGTCGAGTTGGTGCCCACAATTAAGCGGGCGGACGTCGAACTCGTCTTCGATCCGCCCTGGAACCAGAGCATGATGTCTGAGGCCGCGCGCCTGCAGACGGGAATGATGTGATCCTTTGCGACTGGCGAGGTGCGACTGGTGAATCGTGGCTAGCAGAGCGAGCGACGGATGGATCGATGTGGGACCGGTTGCGAAAATCCCGCCCGGCGACTACGGCCAGATTGAAGTCGACGGCGTCCTCGTCGCAGTGTTCAACATCCAAGGCGAGTTCTACGCCATCGAGGACACGTGCACGCACGACGGCGGCGAACTGGCAGGGGGCGCCATCGAAGATCACGTCGTCATCTGTCCACGACACGGCGCGCATTTCTGCTTGCGCACGGGCGCCGCGCTCACCCCGCCCGCCTATGAGCCCGTACGCACGTACGAGACTCGAGTATTCGAGGGCGTCGTGCAAGTCAGGCCGCCCGAGGGCTAGCGGCGGGCGCAGGAACGCTGCGCGAGAGGGAACTCGAGCCGGTCCGGCAACGACTACCGCAAGGCGCTTCGCCGCAACACGCGACTAGCCGCTCACCGACTCGCCGCCCTCTTCCCTATGTTGCGCCTCCTCCTGGTTCGACATGCGCAGGCCGCACCCGCGCGCCACGGTGAGGATGACCGTGCTCGCGCCCTCGATGCGAGCGGCGAGCGCGAAGTGCGCATCATGGCGCGTCTGCTGCAGGCTCAACCGCTGAGACCAACCCGCCTTCTCTCCAGTCCGGCGAGGCGCGCGCTGAGGACCGCATCGATTCTCGCGAAGGAGCTCGACTTGCCCGCACACGCACTGCGCTCCGAACAGCGACTCTATCTGGCCGCAGCGCAAAACCTGCAAGAGATTGTCCATGAGCTCGGCGGGCGCGCCGATCCGCTGATGATCGTGGGACACAATCCTGGGCTGACGCAGTTCGCCAGCGAACTGTCGAGCGAACGCTCGATAGACACTCTCCCCACCTGCGCGGTGTGTCGACTCGAGTTCGATATCGAGGACTGGCGCGAGCTCGAATGGGCAAGCGGCGTGAATGTGCGGATCGATTATCCCGCCGGGCGCCGTTAACCGGGCGCATTGCAATTCGGCCACGGCTGTGCGCTCGTCCGCTACTCCATCGCCAACAGGCTGGCGTTGCCGCCCACGGCGGCGGTGTTGATCGTGACGGTCTGCTCCGTCGCAAACCGCGGAAGATAGTGCGGTCCGCCGGCTTTCGGACCAGTGCCGGACAAACCGCGGCCGCCGAAGGGCTGAACCCCGACCACCGCCCCGATCATGTTGCGATTCACGTACACGTTCCCGGCCCGCACCTGCGAGGCGATGTAGCGCGCCGTCGCATCCACGCGCGTGTGAATGCCCAGTGTGAGCCCATAGCCGGTCGCATTCACCGCCTCGATCACTTGGTCGAGCCGATTGGCGGGATATCGCACAAGATGCACGATGGGCCCGAACACTTCTCCCGTGAGGCGGGACAGCGAGTCGATCTCTACGACCAGCGGCGCAAAGAACATGCCTTTCTCATGCTCCGGGCCCAGCTTGCAGGCGTGCGACCAGCGCGCGCGGGTCCGAATCGATTCGGCGTGCGCGCGGAGCATCTTGCGCGCGTCTTCGTCGATGACCGGTCCCACGTCCGTGGACAACAGCATCGGATCGCCGATCTGCAGCTCGTCCATGTAGCCGGCCAGCAGGTCCGCAACGCGCGAGGCGATTTCCTCCTGCACGAACAACGCACGCAGCGCAGAGCATCGTTGACCCGCGCTGTTGAAGCCCGATTGCACGACGTCCAGAACGACCTGTTCCGGCAGCGCCGAGCTGTCCACAATCATCGCGTTCTGCCCGCCCGTTTCGGCGATGAGCGTCGGAATCGGTCCGCTGCGATTAGCGAGCGAGCGGTGAATCGCCTTGGCGGTTTCAGTGGATCCGGTGAACGCGACGCCTGCGACGCGCGAATCCGCGACGATGCGTGCGCCAATGCTGGAGCCCTCGCCGGGCAGCAGGTGCAGGACCTTGGGGGGGACGCCGGCTTCCAACAGCAGCTGCACGGCGCGCGTTGCAATGAGAGGGGTCTGCTCCGCCGGCTTGGCGATCACGCTGTTGCCCGCCGCCAGCGCCGCTGCGATCTGGCCCGTAAAAATCGCCAGCGGAAAATTCCACGGGCTGATGCACACGAAAACGCCTCGGCCGCGCAGACGCAGTTCATTGCTCTCGCCCGTGGGCCCGGGCAGCCGCAATCCTGCGCCAAAATCCGCGCGGGCGCGGTCTGCGTAGTACCGCAGGAAATCGACTGCTTCACGCACCTCGGAAATGCTGTCCACGATCGTGCGGCCGCCCTCGCGCGCGCAGTACGCAATCATCTCGGGCATGCGCTCCTCGAACAGGTCGGCAGCGCGCTCGAGCGCCTCGGCCCGTTCGCTCGCCGCAGTTGCATCCCAGTCGGCCTGCGCCTGCGCGGCCGACGTGAAAGCCGTCTCGATCATCTGTTCGTCGGCCTCAAGAACCGATCCAATGACTTCACCTCGGTTCGCCGGGTTGTGCACGTCTCGCGCAGGCCCCTGCCGCAAATCACCGTCCACCAGCGCACCGCCGGTCCAGCGCTGCGCGGCGGCGCGCCGCACACCCGCCATGAGGGCCTCGTACTCGGCAGGGTCGGCCAGATTCACTCCGCGCGAATTCAGACGCGCCGAGCCGTACAGCAGCCGCGGGGGCGCAATGCGCGGATGCGCCTTGATCGTAAGCGCATCGACGTCCGCAACCGGGTCGCGCACGATCTCCGCGACGGCTGTCTGCTCATCTACGATTCGATTCACGAACGAAGTGTTCGCGCCGTTCTCGAGCAGCCGCCGAACCAAGTACGGCAATAGATCTTCATGCGAGCCGACGGGGGCGTACACACGGCACGCAGCGTCGAGCCCCTTCTCAGCAAGGATCTGTTCGTACAGCTCCTCGCCCATGCCGTGAAGGCGCTGAAATTCGAATTTGCGCCCCGCAGCGCCGGCCAGCTCGAGGACCGTGGCGACCGTCTGAGCGTTGTGCGTGGCGAATTGCGGATAGATGTTCGGTCCGGCGTCGATCAATGCACGCGCGCATGCGATGTAGGACACGTCCGTGTTCACTTTGCGCGTGAGCACCGGATATCCGGAAAGCCCGCGCTCCTGAGCGCGCTTTACTTCGCTGTCCCAGTAGGCGCCCTTCACTAGGCGCACGTTCAGTCGCTGCTCGGTGGCCTCGGCCAGCTCGCGCAACCAGGCGATGACGTCGAGCGCGCGCTTCTGATACGCCTGGACTGCGAGACCCAGGCCGTTCCAGCCGAACAAGTCCGGCGAGCGCGCCGCCCGTTCGATGACTTCGAGCGACAGCTCCAGGCGCTCGGCCTCTTCGGCGTCGACGGTGAGCGCCACCCCGCCCGCCCGCGCGGCCAACGCCAGTGAGTGCAACCGCGGCGTCAGCTCCTCGAGCACGCGCGCGCGCTGCGAATATTCGTACCGCGGAAACAGCGCGGACAACTTAACGGAGATGCTGGGCGCCTCTTCGATGGCGGCGCCCTTGGCTGTCGCAGCGATTGCGGCAATGGCTTTAGCGTATGCGGAAAAGTAGCGCTGCGCATCCGCGCGAGTCAGCGCCGCCTCGCCGAGCATGTCGAAGGAATACCGATACCGGCGATTATCCCCATTCTGCGCGCGTGCGAGCGCCTCCTCGATGGTGCGTCCCATCACGAACTGATGCCCCATGATGCGCATGGCCTGCCGGAAAGCCGCGCGCACAACAGGCTCGCCGAGGCGGCCGACGAGTCTTGTCAAGAAACCACGCGGATCGCGCACATCCGCATCGCTGGGTCGCACGATGCGTCCGGTGAGCATCAGGCCCCAGGTAGACGCATTGATGAACAGTGATTGCGAGTCGTCCAGGTGCGAAGCCCAGTCGCCCGCGGCGATCTTGTCCGCGATCAGGCGGTCGGCGGTCGCATCATCAGGAATGCGCAGCAGCGCCTCAGCGAGGCACATCAGGATCACGCCTTCCTGCGAGGAGAGATCGTATTTCCGCAGAAATGCATCGAGTCCGCTGCGGTTGCTTTGCGCAGCCCGCACCCCCTCGACCAGTCGCTGCGCCTGCTTGCTGACGCGCTCACGCTGTTGCGCTGTAAGGCGCGCAGCATCCGCGAGCGCACCGACGAGCGGTTCCTCATCGCCCAGATAGTTGCGATTGATGGCTGCAGCAATGGCGCGTTCAGAGTTCATAACAGACTCAGTGAGTCGACTTCGTATACAACTTGCGACTAGCCTGTAGCATCCGTCATACCGACCCTCGAGGGCGCAGCGCTGTTGTACCGCACCGCGCGGCGGGAGGGCCAGTGGGAGGGGCAAGTGAACGGCGGCCGAAGCGTGAGGCCGGCCATCATCGCTGCGCGCGGGTGCACGCTGAGCACTGCCCAGAGAAACCATTGTGGGTTCGAGCGCGGCTGTGGCGCACCACATGCGCGCACAGACCTTCCAAAGACGTATACATTTGAGGCTCGTTGCCGGAGATCTACACACGCCCACGCGGATCGAGGAAACTCCGTCCTTCCAGGTGTGTGCTGCCGCTAGTCCCAGCGTACGGAGAGATCGTGACCCAGGAAGCGAGCGTGCTGACGGTAACCGCGAGCAACTTCATGGCCGAGGTGGTCGAGGCGTCCGCCGCTGTGCCGACGCTTGTAGACTTCTGGGCGCCCTGGTGCGAACCCTGTCGACAGTTGATGCCGATCTTGGATCGCCTTGCAGCGCAATACAACGGACGTTTCAAGCTCGCCAAAGTCAACACTGAGGAGGAGCAGGAACTCGCTCAGCAGATCGGAGTTCGCAGCGTGCCCACCGTCGTGCTCTTCAAAGATCGCACGGCCGTGGACCATTTCGTGGGAGTCGCGCCCGAAGCGCAAATCCGGCAGATGCTCGATAAACATTTGCCGAAGCTCGCGAACGGACCGCTCGAGCGGGCGCATGCGCTGAAGGCCGCAGGGGCGTTCGCCGACGCCCGTGCACTGCTTGAGAGCACTCTGGGCGGGCAAGGCGAGAATATCGCCGTACAGACGGAGATTGCGGAGTTGCGGGCCCTGGAAGGCGACCTCGAGGGGGCTCGCGCAGAGTTTGAACGGCTGCAAGGATTGCAGCCGAATCACGCCGCGGTCAAACGCTTGGCCGCCTTGCTTGCGTTCAGCGACGTCGTAGCCTCTCACCCGGACGTGCGGGCGCTGCGCGAGCGGGCGGGCGCGAACCCAAACGACCTCGACGTGAAGCACGCACTCGCGGTGCATCAACTGCTGGGCGGGCACGTCGAGCCGGCCCTGCAAACCTGGCTCGAGATGCTGCGGAATCACCGAACGTACAAGGACGACCTCGCAAGGCGCAGCCTTGTCCTTGCATTCGAACTCATCGGCGACGCCGACCCGATCGTGTCGCAGACGCGGCGCGCAATGGCCCGCCTGTTGTTCTGAAGCTCGCAACAGCCGTAGCGAGATCGGCGCTCAGGGCGCCTTGCTGCGACAGAAGATCTTCCGCACGGCCGCGGCGGCCGCGATCCCGCTGCCCCACGCGCCGTTCAGCGTGCCGAAGTAGTGGATCGAACACGCTTCACCGGCGAAGAACACGCGCTCGCCAAGCGAATCGCTCAGTCTTTCGCGCAGATGCGCATGACCCGGCCGCGCCGCCGAATACGCCCCGCGCGACCATGGATCGCGCGTCCATCCAGAGCAGACCGTGCGTCGCACTTGAGCGCGAAAATCGCCGCCGAAAATCCGTGCGAGCTCGTCCAGCGCAAAGGACTCGAGTTCGCCGCGCGTTTCGAGCTCGCGGGCGAGCCCGCCGCCAAAATAGGCAAGCAACAGCTCGCGCTCCAGCGGGCGCATTTGATAGCTCGCTGTGCGCACCGAGCGATCGGTCCCCACAAAAAACATCGAGTCTTCATAGGGCGCCGCGTGGGGCGTGGTTTCGATGAACACTTTGTTCGCCGCGCCGAGCGGCACGCCATGGCAGGCTTCCAACAACATCGGCGCGGCCGGTCTGAAGCGGATGGATTCGCTTGCAAGCACGTCCGTAGGCGCCGTGATGATCACCGCTGCAGCCGCAAGCTCGCCGCTGTTCGTCATGATGCGCACAGCCGGCCCAGACCAATCCACAGCCGACACAGCCGTATTCAAGCGCACATCCAGCCCGGTCGCGGCACGCGTCACGAGAGTTCCGAGCCCCTCGAGCACGTACCAATTGTGATTGGAATCGGCGTACCGCCCATAATCGAGCGTCGACGCCTGCGCGGTATCCACGCCCATCAGCCAACTCATCACACAGTCGAAGATCGGCCGAAACTCATCATTGGGGACGATCTGTGCGACCGGAACGTCCATTCCCTCTTGCACCGCCTTTGCAATCAGCCGCTCGTTGCGCGCGAAAGCGGCGATCCGCGCGGCGGTGTATTCGGCAGAGGGTTCCTGCCAGCCGATACGCCGCTGCCATATCGGTGAGCGCTCGCGCACGGTCAAGCCGCACGCGCGCGCATAGTGGGTCCACGGATTGAGATCGGCCGAATGCAGCCAGGAGGCGCCGAGATCGATGGGAAAACCGAACCTCGCATCGTCCGTCCATGCGCGCCCGCCTACCCGTCCGCGCGCCTCGAGGACAACGGGCTTTAATCCCGCATTAAAGAGCTCGCGCGCGGCCGTCAGCCCTGCAGCACCCGCCCCCACGATGACGACGTCGTGCGACATGTTTGCTACGCGGCGGCGCGCGCCTCGCCTGCAAACGCGCCCAGAAGGACTTCCCAAGATAATCGGTCGCGGCCCGACGCAACGCAATGAGCGCCGCCGCCTTCATCAACTTGCAGGCGTAGTTCACCGTTCCCAGCGCGAGAAACAACGGAACCGGCCAGCGCTGTGGAGCAATGACGAATGAATGCGATGTACAGCACGAGGAATCTGTCGATGCGTTGCGAGACGGCGCGGAGCGCGCCGTATGCTGCAACCAGTTACAGCGCTCGCCGGTTAGGATGCGATCGGTGAAACACGGCCGCATCCACGAGCGGGCGGAGTAAAGAACGCCGCAACGGATCCAGCGTTCCCTCCCGAAGATGCTGGCGAAAAGCGGGCTGCAGATCCGACGCACCGCGTGCGTGCTTGATCCCGACCCAGAACTCGGCGACCCTGCAAGCATGGCTCAGATCACCGCGCTCCATATCTATCCCGTAAAGTCCTGTCGTGGGCTTGCGCTGGACCGCGCCCGCATTACACCGACCGGATTCGAGCACGACCGCGAGTGGATGATCGTGCGCCCGGACGGGAGGTTCATCACGCAGCGCGAAGAACCTCGGCTGGCGTTGATCGAGCCCACGCTGATGACCGACGGACTGCAACTGCGCGCTCCAGGAGCCGAGCCGCTGTTGACGCCGTATGCAGCGGCGCACGCGGAATTGCAGGTTGTTTGCTGGCGAGATGCATGCGCCGCCTTCGATGCCGGTCCGCACGCCGCTCGCTGGCTCAGTGAGTTGCTGGGAGCGCCAT
>DATAFY010000154.1:0-1903 GCA_036257205.1 Steroidobacter sp.
TTCTTGCGCTCATTGACGAACAGGACGACGTGCTTCGCCGCGACCGCAAGCGGCTCCAGCGGGTGATCGATGAGCGCGCGCGCGCCGTAGTTGCGCCGGAAGTGAGCGCGCAGGGTGATTCGGCGTTGGTCGACGGCGTAGTGCTGCAGGCGTTGCAGGACGAGCCCATCGGCGCCCTGCTCGACGTCGGCACAGGCGCCGGACACCTGCTCGGAGTGCTGGGTCCCTACGCTACCCGCGCCGTCGGGGTCGACATTTCCAGCGACGCCTTGCGGTTGGCCCGCACGATCGTGCATGGGGCGGGCCTGAGCCATTGCGAACTGCAGCGAGGCGACATGTATGACCTGCCATTTGATCCGAGCTTCGACACTGCCGCTGTGGACCGCATACTCGCACGCGCCGAGCGTCCCATCGCCGCGCTCGCGGAAGTCGCACGCACGTTGCGGCCGGGCGGGCGGCTAGTGGTGATCGAGGACTTCGATGCGCTGAATGCGATCGGCGCCAATCCGATTGCGATTCTGCGCAATTGGCTGCAGCGCGCCGGCTTTGAAACGACGCGCATCCACCCGCTGGACACTGAATCGACGCACCTGCTCATCGCGCTTGCACGCCGCGTCGATCTCACAACGGCCGCGGCTTAACGCGCCCGCCCCGAAATCGCCCGAGGACGCAAGCACATGCCGCTCGAACAATTGCACGACCGTCTGGGCGATGCGCTCACCGGGTTTCGACACAGACCGATGGTGTCGTTCGAATTCTTTCCGCCGAAAGACGAACAGATGGAGCAGACCTTGTGGCAGTCAGTCGAACGGCTGGCTCCGCTGCAGCCGCGTTTCGTCTCGGTGACATACGGCGCCGACGGCTCCACCCGCACGCGTACGCACAACATCGTGGCTAAGATCCAGGATGCGACCGCGCTCACCGCGGCGCCGCATCTGACGTGCGTCGGCGCTCCGAGCGAAGAGGTCCTCGATATCGCGCGCACGTACTGGAAGCACGGCATCCGGCACATCGTTGCGTTGCGCGGGGACCCCCCGCAGGCGGGAAAGTACGTTCCGCATCCGGGCGGCTTCGCTTTTGCGGTCGATCTGGTGCGCGGACTCAAGTCCGTCGCGAATTTCGAGATCTCGGTGGCGACTTATCCGGAGCCGCACCCAGAAGCGCCGAGTCCTGATTTCGAACTCACCAATTTAAAGGCCAAGATCGACGCCGGCGCAGATCGCGCGATCACTCAGTTTTTCTTCGATCCTGACGTTTTTCTTCGTTTCAGGGACCGCTGCGCCGCCGCCGGCGTGAAGGCGAGCATCGTGCCCGGCATTCTACCGATCACGCGCTTTCCCCAGATGCTGCGAATGGCGCAGCGATGCGGGGCGAGCGTGCCGCAGTGGCTGGTGGACCGCTTCGAGGGGCTCGATGAGGATCCTGAAACGCGTCGCATGATCGCCGCCGCGGTCGCGATTGAACAGGTGCAGCGCCTGGAACGCCACGGCGTCGATGAATTCCATTTTTACACGCTCAATCGGGCCGAGCTGACGTTCGCGATCTGCCATGCGCTAGGCGTGCGTCCGAGCCCCGATCTCAGGCTGGGCGCCGCAGGCTCGAGGTAGAGGACTCATGCAGAACACAGCAAGCTCATCGGTCTCCAGCGCGGCGCGCGCCGAGCGCGTCGCTCAGTTCCATCGCCTGCTCACCGAGCGCATTCTCGTCATCGACGGCGGGATGGGCACGATGATTCAGTCGTACGGGCTCACCGAGGCGGACTATCGCGGCGAGCGTTTCCGAAACTGGGCGTGCGATCTCAAGGGCGACAGCGACGTGCTGTCGCTGACGCGTCCGGACGTGATCAAGGACATACACCGCGCGTACCTCGATGCCGGCGCAGACATCATAGAAACGAACACGT
>DATAFY010000127.1:0-4704 GCA_036257205.1 Steroidobacter sp.
GCCAAAACCGGCGGCGATTCAACCTACGGCGCGCAGTGGGCCGGGCAAGGAGCGCCGTTGGCGAGGAAACTTCCAGCTGCGGAACTCATCGTCGCACTTGCGAGCGAGATGCGAAGACGGCGGCTCAGAAAGTCCACTGAATCCAGGCGCCGAAGAAGCTGCCCGCACGCCCTTGCGCCTGCCGTATCACAGAGCGGGGCTCGAAGCTCACATAGGTCGCGTTGAACTCGACCTGCTCTGTGACTTGCCATTCGATGGCCGTGCTCGCCTGCCACCCGATGTCTCGCGACTGTGTCATCGACGTGCCGTCGACGGGCATGAGCGGCGGCGCGTAGAACGCATCGGCCTCCTCGTGCTTCCACAACCCGTTCCAGCTCACGCTGACGCCCACGCGATTCGTCAACGCCAGGTGCACGTTGGGTTGCACGTCGAGAAGATTCGCGGGTGTCGCGAGGTTCGCTTCCGAGAAGTAGGGAAGCCTCGGAAACAGCGGGTTGAAAGTACCGAGCTCCCGGTCGTGCGGATCCCGGTCGCCGCTGATCGCATCTGCCTTGAGTCCGATACGCGGAGACAGCGGCAGATCGGAGAACTCGAATCCCGCATCCACGGAAACCGTCCATGCACGGATGCGGGACTCGCCGAACGATCCCCACTGCCAGGCGGCCTCAACGTTCCAATCCCACCCGCCGCGCTCGCCGAACGCGCGGACGCCGACTGTATGCCGCAGCTCACGCGCCTCACCTTGTGCGAAGACCGCATCCGCTCGATCCAGTCCGAGATAGTAGGCATCGATCCCGAGGCCCTCGAACGCGGGGATCGGCCACGTCGCGTACAAGCCCCAGAAACGCTGATCAGAAGAGCTTCGATCATCGAATACGCCGTCTTCCGGAAAAACAGGGCGAACGAAGAAAGCACTCGCAGTGCGATCCTCGCCTCGCGTCCATGTCGCCCTGACGCCATCGAAAGCTCGCCGAATGTTGGGACTCTCGCGAACCGAGACGAGGCGCGAGGCGCCCAGGCTCAGCTCCTGACGTCCGGCGCGTATTGCAAGGCTGCCGCTTCCCAGAGAGATTGATGGTTCGATGTATCCCTGCAGGAGATCGAGCGGATCGTCCTGCGTCGGCGGCGGCGATCCCGCCCAGCCCGATGTGAAACCGCCGACGAGCTCCACGAATCCGCGAAGCCGTTCGCTGTGACGGACATCCACTGACAGCACTGCGCGATGCAGCAGGTAATCGTTCTGAGCGGGTGCGGAAAGACCGAATACCGGGTTGCGTGAGGACTCGAATCGCTCGCGCAGTTGGCCGCCGATGTCGAATGACCAGGAGGACTCCGCCTCCGTCGAGTGCTGAAGGACGACGGGTTGTGCTCGAGAAGGCTCGCTGAGCATGAACGCAACGCACAGAGCAGCAAGCGGCGCGAACGCAAGGCGGGTCGTATGTGTTCGTCCCTGGCGATTCCCGCGCGCGCAATTCACTGCTTCGATCCCGCGCCGCCGGCAGGCGACGCCTTTCGCTCCGCACGCAGTGAGACGAAATGCTGAACGATCGGACTCCCGCCGCCGATCTGATAACTCATGAGCTCGCGTTGCACATCGGCGTCGAGATTGGATACGCGCTTGTGCTGCCGCAGGTGCTCAACCCATGATTCGACCGTGAACCACTCAATGATGTGGGTGGGATCGGCGGCATCTTCGCTGACGCCCCAGGCCGAAGCGCCATCGCGGCGTCGCCCTTCGGACAAGCGGGCAAGCGTCGCTAGGAAGCCCGGTCGGTCGGTCTCCGCCACCTTGTAGTGGACGAGCACCATCACCGGGCCGCGATCATGCTCCACCGGCGCCGCCACGAGCGGCTCGGGCCAATGACCGGAAGGCATCAGATCGATTGCGACCGAGGGCAACTTCAGGCGGTGCAGCGCAATCGCAACGATGAGCAGTCCTCCGGCGCCCGCCAGTAAAGTCGTGGGGACAGTTATTTGTTGTGCAACGAGTCCCCAGACAAAGCTGCCGCCCGCCAGCGCGCCGCTGAAAACCGTCAGGTAGATGGCAAGTGCGCGCCCACGAACCCAGTTCGGGAAGATCGCCTGCGCCGTCGCGTTGAGCGTGGTCAATGTGACGATCCACGCCGCGCCGAGCACGAAGAGCAACGCAAACGCCAGCCATTGCGGGGGTGCGAGTGCGATCGATCCCATGACGAGCGCCGTCGCGACCGCAGCAGCCAACAACAATCCATCCGGACCTAGCAATTCGCGCAAGCGTGGCAGCAGAATTGCTCCGAGAATCGCGCCGACCCCGACGGCGCCGAGCAGCAGGCCATAAAAACCTGCATTGCCGTGCAGAACATTCCTCGCTACGAGCGGCAGCAACGCCCAGATCGCGCTGGTGAAGAGAAAATAGGCTGCTGCACGCAGCAGCACGCGATGCAGCGCCCGACTGGCGCGTGCGTACCGTAGCCCAGCCCGCAGTGCACCCAGGAACTGTTCAGGCAGTTCGTCCTCGACGCCGGCTCGTCTTCGCCACCAGAGCAACGCGGCGATGACGACCACGTAGCTCAGCGTGTCTGCTCCATACGTGAGTGCGGCGCCGAACGTCGCGAGCAACAGTCCGCCTGCGGCCGGGCCGATCGATCGCGCAATGTTCACGCCGAGCGAATTGAGGGCGACTGCCCCTCGCAGGTTTTCTCTCGACACGAGTTCAGGGACGATCGCCTGCCACGTCGGGCCCATGAGCGCGGCCCCGATCCCGCCGAGCAACGTGAGCGCAATGAGGGAGCCCACGCCGATCAGGCGCGCGTGCGCAAGAATCATCAATGCCGCACTGACGGCTGCGAGGAGGCACTGAACGGCGATCAGGAATCGTCGGCGGTCCAGAATGTCCGAGAGCACGCCCGCCGGAATCGAAAGCAGGAAAATCGGCAGCGTGCCAGCCACCTGGATCAGGGCGACGGCCACGGGCGAGGCCGACAGATCCGTAATCAACCACGCGCTCGTCACATCGCGCATGAACGTGCCGGTGTTTCCCAGCACGGTCGCCGCCCACAACACCGCAAAGACTGGCTGCCGCAGCGGCGCAAAGCTGCCAGCAGGAGAACTCACGGCGGCCATGTCATCTCACTGCGTTCGCGCGTCGGTCGATACCACATTCCTGCGCGACACGTCGTGCCAGGCCACGATGAGAAACGCGCCGACCAGCCCCAGATGCTCGAAGAATGCATTTGCCGTCATGCCCCGATCCGGGGGCGCCAGCTCCCAGAATCGATTGGCGATGAACGACGCCGCCAACGTGAACGCCGCGAGGGCCATCGCGCCCAGCCAACGGTATCGACCGCTGAGAATAGCAAGCGGAGCTGCGAGCTCCAGAGCGATGGTTGCGACCGCGAACGGGGCCGCCGGCGTCAGCCCGAAGTGATTCATCTCGGCGATCGCCGCATCGAAGTTCACGAGCTTGGTGATGCCTCCCTGTAGATACGCGGAGCACAACGCAAGCAGTGCAACCCAGCGAACCATCGGCGTCGCGAAACGGGCGAGCACGGCAGTAAGGCCTGACATCTCACATCGCCCAGCACGAGCATCCGAACGCGCCCCAGAAAGCGTTCGCGTCTGACACGGGCATCGAGTTCTCCCATCGGTGGGCATGACCGTGGACCGCGCATGCGCGATCGACGCTGCACGATGCCGCCAGCACGGGTTGCGCGCGTGCACCCTCGCCAGCTTGATAACCTCCGTAGTGCTTCACGGGAGACCAGTCCGGCATCGGCGATGGCAAGGGCGGCGCGAGCTTGCCGAAGTCTCCGTCCGCATGCACGACTCTGCCGCCGAGCAGCGTCAGCACCGACGTGATGTCCTGGATGCGTTCTTCGGCGACGGCGAAGTAATCGTCTGACAGGACGGCGAGATCGGCGAGCTGCCCCACCTTGATCTGGCCCTTCTTGCCGGGCTCAGTCGAGAACCAGGCGTTTGCTTCGGTCCACAATCGCAGGGCTTGTTCGCGATCCACCCGATTCTCCGCCGAATACAGCGCCAGACCACCGACCGTCTTACCCGTGACCAGCCACGCGAGCGAGATCCAGGGGTTGTACGAGGCCACTCGCGTGGCGTCCGTACCCGCGCCCACGGCGATGCCGGACTCGAGCATGCGCTTGATGGGCGGCGTTCGCTGCGCCGCCCCAGCGCCGTAGCGCTCGACGAAGTACTCGCCCTGGAACGCCATGCGATGCTGGATCGCGATGCCGCCGTCAAGCGCTGCAATGCGGTCGATGTTGCGATCGGAGATCGTCTCGCAGTGGTCGAAGAACCAATTCAGGCCGGCGAAGGGAATATCCCTGTTCACCTTCTCGAACACGTCGAGGGCGCGCGAGATGGTCTCGTCGTACGTGGCGTGCAGGCGCCACGGCCACCGGGTCGAGGCGAGCAGGCGCACGACGGGTTCGAGATCGCGCTCCATGGTCGGGGGCATCTCCGGACGGGCGACCCGGAAGTCCTCGAAGTCCGCTGCGCTGTACACCAGCATCTCACCGGCGCCGTTGTGACGATAGAGGTCGTCCCCCTGCCCCGGCTTCACCTTGCCGGCCCAGTTCTCGAAATCCGCCAGCTCCTCCTTCGGCTTCTGCGTGAACAGGTTGTAAGCGATCCGCACCATGAGCTCGCCTGCGGCATGGAGCTCTTCGATGATGCGGTAGTCCTCGGGGTAATTCTGAAAGCCGCCGC